>CANGCT010000050.1 GCA_947452415.1 Flavobacteriaceae bacterium | reverse complement strand
GAACTCAAGAAAACTACTTTTCCTAAAGGTATGGATTATGAAATAAGTTACGATGTTTCTAAATTCTTAGATGCTTCTATCGAAAAAGTATTGCATACCCTTTTAGAGGCATTTATTTTGGTAGGATTAGTTGTATTCTTATTTCTTGGTGATTGGCGATCTACTTTAATTCCAGCAATTGCGGTACCAGTATCCTTAATCGGAACATTTGCTTTCATGCAGTTCTTCGGAATTACCATAAATCTAGTTACTTTGTTTGCACTTGTACTTGCCATTGGGGTCGTTGTCGATGATGCCATTGTAGTAATTGAAGCCGTCCATGCCAATATGGAAGAGCATCACCTGTCGCCAATGAAGGCAACTAAGAAAGCCATGCGTGAAATTAGTGGTGCTATTATCGCAATTACTTTCTTAATGGCCGCAGTGTTTATTCCCGTTGCATTTATGTCGGGACCAGTAGGTATATTTTTCCGTCAGTTCTCTATTACCATGGCAACGTCAATTATCCTATCGGGAATTGTTGCTTTAACGCTTACACCAGCGCTTTGTGCTATGATTTTGAAAAATAACCATGGGACAGAAAAGAAGAAATCACCTTTAGATAAATTCTTAGATAAATTTAATAATGGTTTTAATAAATTATCCGATAAATACTCAAATATTCTTAAAAAGATCATTACTAAAAGATCTTTAACATTTGGTATTTTAATTGTTTTTTGTATTGGAATCTTTTTCTTAAATAATAGTCTTCCTTCTGGATTTATTCCAAATGAAGATCAAGGGATGTTCTATGCAGTTATTCAAACCCCGCCAGGATCTTCTTTAGAAAGAACTAATGATGTTGCCGAGCGTTTACAAAAAATTGCTGAAGGGGTTGAAGGGGTTAAATCAGTTTCTTCATTGGCAGGTTATGAAATATTAACCGAAGGAACCGGATCTAATGCAGGAACTTGTCTTATCAATTTAAAAAGTTGGGAAGATCGTAAGCATTCTGTGTCGGAAATAATTCAAGAACTTGATGAAAAATCTAAATCTATTACTGGAGCTACCATCGAAATGTTCCAACCACCATCTGTTCCTGGTTATGGAGCTGCAGGAGGTTTTGAGTTGCGTTTATTAGATAAAGCAGGTAGTGGTGATTATAGAAAATTGGGTGATGTAAGTAATGATTTTGTAAAAGAATTATCTAAACGTCCCGAATTATCTTCTGTATTTAGTTTTTATAATGCAAATTACCCGCAATATTTAATTAAAGTTGACAATGATATTGCCCAACAAAAAGGAGTAACTTTAGATAATGCCATGAATACTCTTTCGGTATTAGTGGGCAGTACTTACGAAACTAACTTTATCAAATACGACAGACAGTATAAAATTATTGTGCAGGCGACTCCTGAATCTAGAGCCCTGCCAGAAGACATTATGAAACTCTATGTAAAAAACAATAGAGATGAGATGGTACCATTTTCAGCTTTTATGCACATGGAAAAGGTATACGGTTTAAATGATATTACGCGTCACAACATGTATAATGCTTCTGAAATTGATGGACAAGCAGCCGCTGGATATAGTAGTGGTGCAGCAATTAAAGCTATTCAAGATGTTGCAGCTAAAACTTTGCCAAGAGGATATGGAATTGACTGGGCAGGTATTTCTGCAGATGAAGTAGGCCGTGGAAACGAAGCTATTTTCATATTCTTAATATGTCTATTGTTTGTATACCTTGTATTGGCCGCACAATACGAAAGTTTTATTATTCCTTTTGCAGTTATTTTATCACTTCCAGTTGGAATATTTGGATCGTTCCTTTTGCTTAAACTATTTGGGTTAGAAAATAATATTTACGCTCAAGTTGCCTTCATCATGTTAATTGGTCTATTAGGTAAAAATGCCGTGTTGATTGTAGAGTTTGCAATACAAAAACACGAAGCAGGAGCAACCGTTCTTGAAGCTGCTCTAGAGGGTTCAAAAGTGCGTTTTCGTCCAATTTTAATGACCTCTTTTGCCTTTATTGCAGGGTTAATTCCGTTAGTATTTGCTTCAGGACCGGGTAAAATTGGTAACCGAACTATTGGAACTGCTGCGGCAGGAGGAATGCTCTTAGGGACCATAATTGGAGTAATAATTATTCCTGGATTGTATTATATATTTGGTAGAATTTCCGAAAGAACCAAATTTGTGAAAAACGAAGAAGAAAACCCATTAACTGAAGAAATTGACAACAATGAATACGAATAAAGTATATAAATTTCTTATCCCGCTAAGTGTTTGCTTGGCGGTGGTAAGTTGTAAATCGCCTGCTATTGATCCTACAAAGGCTAGTGCAGCCATTCCAGAATCGTATGCAACAAGCAAGGATACTACCAATACTGCTCTACTTCCGTGGAAAACCTTTTTTAAGGATCCCGATTTAGTAAACTTGATTGATATTGCAATTCAAAACAACCAAGAACTGATGATTACTCTTCAGGATATTGTTATCGCTAAGAACGATATTCGTATTCGTAAAGGTGCAATGTTACCCACCGTTGGTGTAAGAGCCGGTTCTAGTATAGAAAAAGTAGGAACTTATACTAGTCAAGGTGCTGGAGATGCTTCGGCAGAAATAACACCTGGAAGTAGAGTTCCAGAAGCTTTAACCGATTTTAATGTAGCGGCTTATGCTAATTGGGAAGTAGACATTTGGAAAAAACTTCGCAATTCTAAAAAAGCAGCAATCAGCAGATATCTATCTACCATTGAAGGAAAAAACTTTGTAATCACAAACCTTATCGGTGAAGTATCCGATTCGTATTATGAATTGTTGGCTTTAGATAGTCAACTGCAAATAATACGACAAACAATTGTATTGCAAAATAACGCCCTTGAAATTGTAAAAGTGCAAAAAGAAGCCGCAAGAGCAACTGAACTAGGAGTGCAAAAATTCCAAGCAGAAGTACTTGCGTCCCAAAGCATGGAATTTGAAACATTACAAAAGATAAAAGAAACCGAAAATAGAATCAACTTTTTGTTGGCTCGTTATCCGCAAGAAATTAAAAGAAATAAAACCGATTTCTTAACCTTACCTGCTGCTGCTGTTAAATCGGGTATTCCTTCCCAATTGTTGGCAAATCGTCCGGATATTAAACAAGCCGAATTGGAATTGGCTGCTGCTAAATTAGATGTAAAAGTAGCACGTGCCGAATTTTATCCATCGTTAAATATATCAGCTTCTTATGGTTTACAAGCATTCAAACCATCGTATTTATTTACCTTGCCAGAATCTATTTTGTATTCTCTTGCTGGAGATTTAGCAGCACCGTTAATAAACAGAAATGCTATTAAAGCAGAGTTTAGCAGTGCCAATGCGCGCCAACTTCAAGCATTGTATAATTACGAAAGAACTATTTTAAACGCCTATTTAGAAGTTTCTAATCAGTTGTCTAAAATCAGTAATATTGAAAGTAGTTATAACTTAAAAACCAAACAAGTGACTGCCTTGAACCGATCTATAGAGGTTTCTAATGATTTGTTTAAGTCCGCACGTATTGATTATTTTGAAGTTTTAATGACCCAACGCGATGCGCTAGATACTAAACTAGAACTTGTAGATACTAAGAAAGAACAATTAAATGCAGCCATTCACATCTACCGAAATCTTGGTGGTGGTTGGAAATAATCTAATTGTATAATTAGCAAAGAGCTGATTCTTAATTAGAATCGGCTCTTTTTTTGGTGTAAAATTCCAAACCAGTACAAAAAAATTATAAAATAATCCTATCTTTTCTCCCTCTCCTTTTAGAGTACTGGAGTAAGGAGGAATTAATTAAATATTTATAATTTGTTTTTGTGTTATTAGACACATTATAAAATCATTATAACATTGTAGATCCGTACTAAGGCATTAAAGAGTCTAGGGTGATTACAAAATAAAGTTTTGTATTGACCAAAAAAATAAAGCTATTCAACAACAAAAAAATTAAAAACAAATACTATTTTATAAAAAAAGCTGTTCCTTTTGGAACAGCTTTTTTAATTTCTATAATTTAGTCTTAGTTTACTATTATGTTATCAATATCAATAGTAGATGTAACAGGAGGTCCTGTTGAAATATTAGTGCCAGAATATTCAAAGATAAAATATCCATTACCAGTTATACTTGCAGGAATGTTGTAGGTTAATGCGGTTAACGTAGCATTAGCACTTGGCATTGGCTGACTTAAACTAGAAGAGATGTCGTATAATGTTGCATTTTTAATGTTCATTCCTGGAACGTAATCAGAACTTCTGTAAACTTTAAATCCAGTTGAATTAGTGAAGTAACTTACTTTTAAATCAAATTTAAATGTGCTTGCAGCATCCATGTTTACTGGAACTACAAAATATGCTTTACTTTTTTCAACTGCGCCACTATATGAAGACATTTCTAATGCACCTGAAACTATTTTCCATTTTTTTGTCCCAACAGGAGAGAAATTTAAGTATTTAGGAAATGATATTTGACTTGCAACCGCAGTAGCAAAACTTTCATTTAAAGTGCTGAAAAATGTATAGGCTCTAGCAACAGTAAGTTTGAAATCATTTTCCTGACGAACCAAAAATTGATAATCCGAATTGTATTTCGTCATTACCCCTCTAATGCTTCCTCTTCCAGAAGGAACATTTCCAACTGAGAATGGTGCATATTGGCTAACTCTACAATATTTATTTACAGTTGGTGTAATATCTCCAATAGTATTATCAATTATGGTATGATTAGTAGCATAACCTCCATTATCAACATCAAAATAGGTTCTTGCAATAGAGTTATCTGCAAATGATGTATTGTCAATTTCAATTAAGGTATTTAAATTGGCGTTGTTTAAAGCTTGTGCCAAAGTCATGTGTCTTACAAAAGTATCCTCGGAAACGATAGTTTCAGAAGGGAATAAAAAGCTATTCAAATCAAATTTAGAAATTCCAGAAATTCCAGTAGAAGAACTAGAATCTAAAACTCCAATTAGCATCGATCCAAAAACTATTCCTCTTGCTAAACCATTAAGTTTGATGTATACTTTTCTTCCTGGTGTAAAACCGTCTGCAAAAAGCATTGATTTATCAACAGAAACACTAAATCCAATAGGAGCCGAAGCATCTGTTGGAATAGTTTGAAACGAAATAGATTTATAAAAATTACCTGCCGCATCGTTAGATGTTACATACGCTTCAATAATATCATCGGCAGTATACAAAGTAGGTGATGCACTAGTTGCTGCAACTATTGCTGCAACAGTTTTATTTGTTGCAAGAGTGTACGTTTGAATTTGTTGCGTCTCGGTTTTGTAAGTTTTATCGCTATCTGTACATGCAGTAAAAACTAATGATGTAAGAGTAACAAACAATAAAGATTTAATTATATTTTTCATGTTTTCTTGTTATTTGATATTAATAAAAAACTCTAACATTATCAACTTGATATCCGCCAGATAAAGAGGTAGTTCCTTTAACTTTAAATGCAAAATGCAGCGTCCCAGTGTATTTAGATAAATCAATAAATCCTGAATTAACATAAACATATCTGGTAGAATCTTGTGTAGGGCCAGTGAAATTAACTTTTTCCCAACTTGCATTGTTAAAATTAACCCCATCAAAATCGCTAGAAACATAAAGTTCTAATGAATTATCAATACTATGTACATAACCATCTTGACAAGATTGAAAATATAATTTTTCACCACTTTGTGTATCCATGTTTAATGAAGGCGAAATTAACCAAGCTACGTTAACAGGTGATCCAGAATTGTAAGAGCTAAATTGTGCATATCCGTCTCCTTTATAAATTCCTTCACTCCATTGTTTAGTTCCAGTTTGCGCATAAGTAATCCACCCATTGGTAGTTAAGTCAGAATCATTAAAATTCTCTGCAAATAATGTGTTTAGAGGAGTGTCAACGCTTGCATCGCTATCTTTGGTACAACCTATAACTAACACAACCATCATTGCCATGAAAAACATGCTCTTAAATTGAATTGATTTCATAATATCTTTATTAAAAATTAATATATAAGTTTAAGAAATAAGTTCTGCCATAACCATAGAAATATTTCGGAGCGAATGCAGGATGTCCACTAGAAACATCTTGGTTCATTTGAGTAAAATTGGAATTTCTTGCTTGTTCAAAACCACCAGTTTTGTAGGCAACATCCAATACATTGTTTACACTTGCAAAGAATCCAATCATTTTAGTGTTTATTTTCCAAGATTTACCTCCTGTTAAGTTTAACAAAGTGAAATCATTAAATTTCTCTTGTTTTAATAACTCTTGGCCTCTTGTTAAAGTTGCATCGCTAGCAGGTACTCCTGGAGCAAGTGCAGCATCATCATAAAAACGAGCAGTTCTTGTAATAGGAGCAACATCAATATAATTAGCTCCAAGATAGTTGATATTAGCACCAACCCACCAGAATTTAGGATCTCTATATTCTAAACCAAATGATGCCGCTTGTTGAGGCATTCCAGATTGTTTGTAATTTTTTAGATTTGCTTCTCCGTAATTTATTACTGGTTTTGTATTAGTAGTAGTTGCCAATGCATCTTCATTTAAAGTAACATTTGGGTTGTTATCGTAAATATATTCACCATAAGCAGCAGTTAAAGTTGCTTTTATTGTAGAAGTGATTGGATATTCCATTCCAAACTCTAAACCTAAATTTCTTTTATTAATGTGGGTAACCGTTTCTGCAACAAAAGCATTACTTTCATTCGCAGTAGTTGTTGGGTCATCTATACCCGCTCCGTCTCCAAAGAAGAATGCAGTTTCGGTTTGATTTTGAATTTTAGAATAATAAGCTGTTAATCTTGCTTTTAACTTAGGAGCACTAATAATATAGCTTGCATCTAAACTAGAAATGGTTTCATTACTAATCCCATCAACTACATTGTTATTTACACGAGCGTTATTAAATACGTTTCTTAATGAAGGCGCTTTAGACATGTAAACTCCATTAAAACTAAAGAATTGTCTTCCTGTAATTTTGTAGGTTAAACCACCTTTAAAACCAAAGTTATCATAACTTAATTTTTCACTTTTACCATAAGAATTGGTTGGATAATATCCGTTTTTATACAATCCTTCTCTTTGGTATACTGAACGAGAATAAGACTGTGTTACATAAAAATCAACTTTTTTATAATTGAATTTAAATTGTGTAAAAGCATCAATATTATTAGAAGTTAAATTGTAGTTGTAACCAAAAGTATCTCCAACTCCAATAACTCTATTAGGATTATTTAAATCAGATTGTTGTTGATTTAAACCAACTCCAAAAAGAGTAACATCTTTAAAATAACTTCCTCCTAATAAATCTAACATGTTTTGGAAATTATGAGAATTTAAATTTCTATAAGTTGCACCACCATTAAATAAAATATGATCTGCTAATTGAGAATTTAAAATAGTGTTAGCAGTAAATAATTTATCATCGGTACGATCTTCATATAAAGTGTAATAACTATGACCATCGCCACTAGTTTGATTAGAATAAATCATTTTACCCCAATTCAATTGTCCATCAGCAAGAAAATTAGCACTTGCTTGATTTGCTTCAGCAGTTTCTGGAGCTAACACACCATTGCTATCGTAAGTAGATAGGTAATAACTAGGCAAGCTTTTATAGTAAGTAGGATCTGGATTATCAGCTCCTTGGTAAGTTAATCTTGTATTTCCAATTTTCCCAAATTGATAAGATACATTAGTGTTTAAGTTAGTTTTTGGAGTTATTTTCCAGTAATCACTTAAAATAAAAAGTGGCTCTTCTACTCTTTTTTCTCTAGAATTTCTTTTCACTCCATTTTGGTAACCCCAGTAAGAATTATATTTTATTCCTTTTAAATCATTTACTTCTTGAGTATTCGGAGAGTTTTTACCGTGATTGTTTTGTCCGTAAATTGATGTGAAGTTAATGCTATGTTTATCATTAATCTTTTTTTCAACACTTCCAAAAAATGAATTGGCACTGTAAGTAGTTCCTTCAAAGTATCCATCATTAGTAAATCGTCTAGAAGCCGATACAACATAAGCCCATCCATCTTTACGCATTCCAGAAGCAGTTGTTCCCATTATTCTACCACTATAATTTGTATTGGTGCCTGCCATAGAAATTCTATTTCCTGGACGGTACAATGAAGCTCTAGTATTGATTTCTTCCGTTCCTAATATTCCTCCAAAACTATAATCAGAAGGAGCTGAGCCATTAGTATATTCCTGATTTCTAGTAGCGTCGTTTAATCCACCCCAGTTACTATACTGTGGGCGATTATCGTAAATTTTATTCATTACAATTCCGTTTATCATAGTAGTACCATAGGCACTATCTAAACCACGAACTTTAAATCGAGCTTGACCCCAGTTGAAAGCAGCGGATTGATTGAAAGCATCGCGAGAAGCTTGTAATAAACTAGAAGTGCTTTCAGAACCACTATTATCATCACCTAAATCATTATCGGTAATTGCAATTAAACTAGTTTGTTGTTCCTGAGTGATGTCCTCATCTAATACTACAACACCCAAATCTAAAATTTTACCGCTTACAACATCAACGGTTAGCAATTGGTCTTTGTAGCCAGAGCTTTTAAACAAAACTAATTGACTGCCTAAAGTTACATTTTTTAAAGTAAATTTTCCTTGGGCGTCGGAAACTTCTGTTAAACTAGTGTTTTGAACAGATACAACAACATTTTGTAATGGTTTTTGCGATTTTGAATCTACAACTTTTCCAGAGAATCCACTCCCGGTTTGTGCGAAAACAAAACACACTTGCATCACAAATAATAAACTAATGACAAGCTTTTTCATAAATTGATTTAAATTAATTTTTCTTACAACTAAGTCTTAATAAAAACTTAACAGACTACAAATGTACATTATTTTAATAATATTACTACTTTTGACCCGAAGTTTGTAAAAACTTGACATTAAATTAATATACAATTTATGAAAATTAAATCCTTTTTTGCCATCCTTATTGCACTAATCGCAATTCCAAGAGCCAATGCACAAGCTAAAAACTATATTGTGCATACCGTGGCATTCTACAATTTCGAAAACCTATTCGATACCATAAACGACCCAAAAATAATAGATGAAGAATGGTTGCCATCTGGAGCTCAAAACTGGACATCCAAAAAATACCATCAAAAACTTGAAAATTTATCCAGAGTGTTATCCGAGATTGGAGTTGGCCCAATAGAAGATAAAAAAAATCCAAATTCCCCAACCTTTATTGCTGGTGCCGAAATTGAAAATCGTGGGGTATTAGAAGATTTAATAAAACAACCTAAGTTAGCTGTTTCCGATTACGGCATTGTGCATTACGATTCGCCAGACCATAGAGGTATTGATGTAGCGTTATTATACCAAAAGAAACATTTTAAAGTAACTAGCTCCATCAACATACCGCTAATTATATATAAAAAACAAATGAATGCTTCTGCCAAAAAGAAAGTAGAAGCCGACGATGCCTCCGATGATAAATCGGAAGTAGAACTTAATTCCGAAAGAGTTTTCACCCGTGACCAACTATTAGTAACTGGTTTCCTAGATGGTGAAGAAATCAATATAATTGTAAACCACTGGCCATCGCGTTCTGGCGGAGAAAAGAAAAGTTCTCCTTTTCGTGAAGCAGCAGGAGCTTTAAATAGAAAAATCATCGATTCTTTAGTGAAAATAAACCCAAATGCTAAAATTCTTACCATGGGCGATTTGAACGACGGATCCTACAATCGGAGCGTTAAATTAGGGATTGGTGCAAAACTGAAAAAAACCGAATTACAAGCGCCAGGCGATATCTATAACCCATTTGAACAAATGGCTAAAGATGGCAATGCTTCTTTATTTTACCGTGATGCTGGTGATATTTTCGATCAAATTATGGTTTCCCAACAATTCGTTAATCCTGATTATTCTTCTTTTAGATATTGGAAAGCCGGAATCTACAACAAGCCTTTTATGATACAAACCACAGGGCAGTACAAAGGCTATCCGCTGCGTCACTCCATTAACGATGTCGGTTTTAGTGACCACTTTCCGGTGTATATTTATCTGATAAAACAATCAAAATAAAATATTTTTTAAAGGTTAGTGCAAGCTAACCTTTTTTATTTTTAGTAAATTCGTAAAAAAATTACACGATATGGCCACTCCAAAACCATTCAATCTGCCCCAGTGGATAGAACAAAACCGTCATCTGTTGCTTCCTCCTGTTGGAAATAAAAATCTTTATGTCGATTCTGGAGATTATATAGTTATGGTCGTTGCAGGCCCTAATGCCCGCAAAGACTACCATTACAACGAAACCGAAGAATGGTTCTACCAACTCGAAGGCGACATCACCGTTTATATACAAGAAGACGGACATAAAAAAGCCATGCACTTATCTGCTGGAGATATGTTTCTATTACCTGCCAAAGTCCCACATTCACCAAGCAGAACAATAAACTCCATTGGCCTAGTAATAGAAAGAAAACGCGCCGGAAAAGGATTCACCGACGGCCTACTTTGGTTTTGCGAAAACTGCAACCACAAACTCCACGAAGCCTACTTTGAATTGCACAACATCGAAAATGATTTCCTGCCCCATTTCAAAGAATACTATAATTCCATTGAAAAACGCACATGCAAAAATTGCGGCGCCATCATGGAAACCAACCCAAAATTTGTAGATAAAGAAAGTTTTTAGAAGCCAATCCAGCTGTACATTACAAGTCCTCACAAAAAAAGTAGTATTTCTATTGTTTTAAAAAGAGCTTCCGTTGGTCGCTTTTTCAAAACAAGAAATCCTTACTTTTTTTGTTCCGGGCTTTCCATTACCATCTGGGCTAAAACAACCATCGGAAATAAAAAATGAATAAATCTTAATGAAATCTACTATCTTAATGATATAAAAAAAATATGCCTTATGAAAATGCAATTAGTGAAATTTATCCACCAACCAGATTAATGAAAATTAGTGCAATTCGTGTCTAAACATTTACTTAATCAAGATACCCCCCAAATTATCAATTATTCAAAATAATCCACTATTTTTGCATAAAATATAAAGAACAAAATTAAAAAAATATACAATGGCAACAATTGCACAACAATTCGGAATGGTGGAAGCACTAGCAACTTTAGGCGTAAAAGCCATCAACGAAGGAACTTCAACCGGAAACAATCATTTTTCAAACGGATCTATTATTGAAAGTTACTCTCCAGTAGACGGACAATTAATAGGAAAAGTAATAACTACCACCCCCGAAGATTACGAAAAAGTAATGCAAACCGCTACCGAAGCATTTAAAACCTTCAAACTAATGCCAGCGCCACAACGTGGAGAAATAGTGCGTCAGTTTGGAGATAAATTGCGTAAAAATAAAGAAGCACTAGGCAAACTTGTTTCTTACGAAATGGGTAAATCCCTTCAAGAAGGCTATGGTGAAGTACAAGAAATGATCGACATCTGCGATTTTGCAGTAGGTCTTTCGCGTCAATTGCACGGTTTAACCATGCACTCCGAACGTCCAGGACATCGTATGTACGAACAATACCATTCGCTAGGAATAGTCGGAATCATTTCTGCATTCAACTTCCCAGTAGCAGTTTGGGCTTGGAACACCGCATTGGCTTGGATTTGTGGCGATGTTTGCGTTTGGAAACCATCCGAAAAAACACCTCTTTGTGGCATTGCTTGTCAAAATATCATTGCCGAAGTATTAAAAGAGAACAACCTTCCAGAAGGAATTTCTTGCCTAATCAATGGCGATTATAAAGTAGGAGAATTAATGACTAACGATAAACGTGTTCCTTTAGTTTCTGCTACAGGTTCTACCCGAATGGGTAAAATTGTAGCGCAAGCATGTGCGGCTCGTTTAGGAAACTCTTTATTAGAATTAGGCGGAAACAACGCTATTATTGTAACTCCAGATGCCGACATTAAAATGACGGTTATCGGAGCAGTATTTGGAGCAGTAGGAACCGCAGGACAACGTTGTACTTCTACCCGAAGATTAATCATCCACGAAAGCATATACGATAAAGTAAGAGACGCAATTGTTGGTGCTTACGGGCAATTGCGAATTGGAAATCCGTTAGATCAAAACAACCACGTTGGGCCACTTATTGATACCCATGCCGTAGAAATGTACAACCAAGCATTAGAAAAAGTAGTTGCCGAAGGCGGAAAAATCCTTGTAGAAGGAGGCGTACTTTTGGGAGCAGGATACGAAAGTGGTTGTTATGTAAAACCAGCCATTGCCGAAGCCAAAAATGACTTCGAAATTGTACAACACGAAACGTTTGCACCAGTTTTATATTTCATAAAATATTCTGGCGATGTGCACGATGCTATTGCTATTCAAAACGGAGTTGCACAAGGATTATCTTCTGCAATTATGACCAACAATTTGCGGGAAGCAGAAGCCTTTTTATCCGTTGCTGGTTCCGATTGCGGAATTGCAAACGTAAACATCGGAACTTCTGGTGCTGAAATTGGTGGAGCTTTTGGTGGCGAAAAAGAAACTGGTGGTGGCCGTGAGTCAGGATCGGATGCATGGAAAGCCTATATGAGAAGACAAACCAACACAATTAATTATACTACAAGTTTACCTTTGGCACAAGGAATAAAATTTGATTTGTAGTTTTTAGAGAATATAGAGTAAAAAAGCGTGTTATTTAATCAGCGCTCGCAAATAATGGTGCTAAATAGATGCAAAATTTCTTCGAAAATTCTCCGCAAAGTTGTCTTTACAACACACGAAGCATAACCAAACTAGCCCTAATATAAAACCATCAAAATTAGTTTTGATGGTTTTATTATTTCAATAAATATAAGCTTTGTGTTACTTCGTGCAAACTTTGTGGCTCTTTGTGTTACAGTAATAAGTCCTTTCACCAAGTCGTCCTCCACACCAAGTTGTCATTCTGACGCAGCAAAAATCCCAACCCAATCATAAAAAAAACCATCAAAACTAATTTTGACGGCTTCTATTAGTTCAATAAGTAAAACCTTCGTGTTACTTCGTGCAAACTTTGTGGCTCTTTGTGTTATCGTATTAAGTGCTTTAATAAAAGAACTCAAAATAGCATGATTTGCAATAGTTTTCGATCTGCGTGGTCGGAGTCTTCATTTATCTAAAATATTTTTTGCCTTTTGTGGTAAGAAATTCGTGCTAATCCGTGTTGCAAATGCATCCGTTACATCCGCGTCCCATTACAAGCGAAGCGTTAGTCTTAAAATAAAGGAAACTAAATTGTAAAAAGCGGAAACTCAATAGTGACAGGCGGAAGTCCTATAGAATATGTAGTTTCTACTTTTAAGTAGAGGAAAATTTGAGATTAATTCTTCTCCTCAAATGCCACATCCTCATTCAAAATTTCATTCAATAAAACTACAATTTCTTCTAAATAACAATCCATAACATCAGGAGAAATTACTTCAACAACTTCTTTATCCACTTTAAAATTAAAGGGCAAAAAACCCGATTTTAAATTTTTAAAAGAAATAATTCCAGCTTCCATCTCTAAACCATTAGATTGTGGTTCGTACATAAAAGCATAAGCAAGAATCTGAATGATTTTATCGTTCTTAATGTCTTCTGTTAAACCCTTCCAAGATTTTAGGGTAACACTTGCTTTCTCTACTTTACCAGTTTTATAATCGATGATTCGTATTCTTCCATTTCGGTTTTCTATTCGATCTACATTACCCGCAATTTTTACTGGGAAAGGCAAATTTGTATGCTCTAAAATACGATCCAATTTGGATTCTAATGCAATAATCTGAATTTGATCCCCTTTTTGAATGGCTTCCAATTCGGTTTTCAAAAAATTAAGAACGTTGCGTTTGGCAACTTCATACGCCAAAAGATTTCGCCCTTTTTTGATATCGCCTTCTTTGTATTCTTTTTTGAATTGTTTTAAAACTTCTTCATCGATGTTTTTAATACAAACTTTAATATCATTTTCAATTAAAATTTTGCCAATTAAGGGTTTGTATAATTCTTCTAAAGCACCATGAATAATAGTTCCGAGAGTATTAATTGCAATATTTTCTTCCACTTCATCCGTTTCCGAAATGCGCAAAATACGTTGAAAATAAAACTGAATCGGATTCCGAATATAAGCCGTTAAAGAAGAAGGTGAAAATCCTTTTTCGGCAATTTCTTTCAATCGTTGCATCACACTTTCCGATTTTGGAACGATAATCGGCTGGTGCGCAATGTCGGGAACATCGGCATTATAAATCTGAAAAGAAAGATTGTGCTTGGGTTGTTTCTCCACTTCCAATTGAGTGATAAAACGGCTTTTTTCTCCAGCATCTAGCCCTTCACTATCCGAATTATACAACAAATATACATTCTTAGCCCGTTGCAATAAATGGTAAAAATGATACGTGTAAATGGCATCTTTTTCTTTAAAAGTAGGCAACTCTAATTCCCGTTTTACATCATACGGAATAAAGGAATTCATACCTTTACCCGCAGGAAATTTTCCTTCATTTACAGAAGTGATAATTACGGTTTCAAAGTCCAGCACCCGACTTTCTAAAACCCCCATAATTTGCAATCCATTAAGTGGTTCACCTTCAAAAGATACTTCGGCAACATCAATTACTTGTTTGTAAATGGCATAAAGCGTGTTGATATTGTCTATATTTTCATGAGAAGAGAAATACGAAATCAATTGATTGATTACTTTGTAAATGGAATATACAAATGCATTCGTGATTTTTTCTTCTTCATTATCCCGACTTAAATTGGATTTTATAAGTAATAAGATTTTAGATAAATTCTCGAGAACTATAACTGAACTAGTGTCCCATTTTTGAAAAAGCAATTGGAATAGTTCGTTCCCATCAGGGTGCAATTCAAGTATTTTCTTTTGAAGAATAAAAGTATAATTATTTTGGTTGATACGATTCACTAATTCCGAGGCATTCACGAAAGGCTCCATCAACGGATGGGTTAAAATATCTAAAACATCTTTATAATACAGTATATAACTTTTGGCATTTCTAGACAACGCATTGGTATGCATTTTGAATAACTTTGCCATTAACAATTGCGCAGGATTGTTCTTGCTAGAAAATCCCATGGTAATATTCAAGGCATCTACATTGCTCGGTAACGAATATAAAATAGGAAGCAAAAGGCTTTCTTCGCCAAGAACAACGGCTACGTTTTGCAATTGACCGTTATTGTCATTACTATGTTTTTCTATAATAGCACCTACAATTTTGGCTTGACCAATAGATTTTGGGGTGCCAATAACCTGAATATTTTTCTCTTGCTGGTAATCAGTAGTAATCCATTCGTATGGATTGGTTTTATAGTAAGGCCATTCCGATTGAAAACGACGTTGAAAAAGACCAGTATCGTGGTATTTATCTCTAAGGAATACCTCATCAATATCCCAATAAATTTTAGCTTTATCGAGTGCCAATAGATGCTGCACAATTTTTTCTTCTGCTTGGTTTAATGCATTAAACCCTGCAAAAATGTAGTTTTTATCTTTTACAATTTCCGAGAAATGATTCAGATTCCGAACGGCTTCTCTATAAATAAGTCCTTGGTATCCTACTCCTTTTTCCAATAAATAGTTGTAGAGAGAATGGTAGTAAAGCGGTAATTTCTTCCAGAAAATAAGATATTTATCAATTAACTCGGTACGTTTATCTACATCCACCGACCAATGTTCTATTTCTTTAATATTTTCTAAATATTTTAAAACCTTATCGGGTTCTAATAGATATCTATCAATTTCATTAAAGTCTTGCAGTAGTGTTTTAGCCCAATTGGCGAAGGTTTCAAAAGGCTCTTTATCTTTTTCGGTAATTTCTAAATAAATGGTGTAGAACTCAAATAACAATTCCACACTATCAATAGATCTAATTCCGGCAAGGTCTTGCACAAAATCCTCAATACTCATTATATCAGGGGAAAAGATAGTTTTGGAGGCTTGCTTTTTTAAAGCATCAATAAGAAAAACCTTAGCCCTTCTGTTGGGAAGAATAATAATAGTGTCCGATAACTTATCCGAATACTCGTTTAAAATTAATTGTGCAATTTTTTGAAGAAAGGTTGTATTTGCCATTGGATAAATATAAAAAAAACGCCCCGAATATCGGGGCGTTTCTTGAAAATATTTTGGAAGAAATTATTTTACTAATTTCACTTCAACTCTTCTATTGTTCGCTTTACCAGCTTTAGTTTTATTAGAATCAATTGGATTAGATTGACCAAAACCAGCAGATGTTAATCTGTCAGCAGCAACTCCATTTTCAACTAAATAACCTTTTACAGCAGCAGCTCTTTCTTCAGACAAAGTTTGGTTGCTTGCGGCTTTACCTGTATTATCAGTATGCCCTTCAATGCTAAATTTAGCACTTGGATATTCTTTTAATATAGCAGTAATAGATTGTAATACTGGGAAAGTTTGTTTTTGGAATGAAGCTTTACCGCTTTCAAACAAGATAGTTTTAGCGTATTCATTCAATTTTTTCATAGCTTCGTCAGTTACTTCAGGACAACCTTGATTAGCTACAGTTCCAGCAACATCTGGACATTTGTCATCTTTATCAAGAACTTTATCTCCATCTCTATCTGGCCAAGGACAACCACCGTTTTCTTTAGGACCTTTTACTGTAGGACATTTATCAGATTTATCTGCAACACCATCTCCATCAGCATCAGGACAACCAGCTAATGCTTTAACACCTGCAACTTCAGGACAAGCATCATCTTTATCGGCAACACCATCTCCATCTGTATCAGGACAACCATTAAAAGCAGCTAAACCAGCTTCAGTAGGACAAGCATCATCTTTGTCAATAATTTTATCTCCATCTGTATCAGGACAACCATTGAATTCTTTTGGACCTGCATTTTCTGGACAAGCATCTAAACGATCGTAAATTCCGTCTCCATCAGCATCTTTAGCTCCAAATTTGAAAGTAAGACCTGCTGAATGTTGCATGTGACTTGGAACGTCAAAGTTTGGATTTCTTGAATCATCAAACGAATGTTTGTAAGTTGAAGACAAAGAAAAACCAACTTGTTTAGATAACCAAAAAGTTAAACCTAAACCACCATTAATTGTTCCTGCAGAAGCATCACCTAACCAGGTATAACCTCCACCAATGTGAGCAGAAGGATCAATTACGTTAGATTTGATTAAAGACATAAAGCTGTATTTTACAACACCATCCACAGTATAATAAGTTAAATCTCCAGGATTAGTTACAGGATAAGTACTTAAGCCAGTAGCTGCATTGTAATCTTTATCGCCAACAATTTTGGTGATTTTATTAACAGAACCAGTCACTCCAAAAGAGAAATTATCTCCAACATATTTAGACACGGTAAGTGTAGATACTGAAGGTATAATACTCCAATATTGTTTTGCGTCAAAATACTGAGAAAATTGATCTTTAATGCCTGATGCAGCGCTTACTCTGCCTCCATCTACTGCGTTTGCACCAAACGAAATAGCCCATGTGTTGTCACTGTCTTGTGCTTGAGAACTTAGTCCCAAAAGCATCAATAAAGCAAATAATTTGTTAAGATGTTTCATACTTAATTTTGTTAGATTATAAATATATAATGATGCAAAAGTAACACCAATAAATGAATTATCAAAATGTTAAAGCAAAAATTCTACATTATATGATTTTTAAGTATTTACCAACCTCTGCAAAGGCACTTATTGCATGGTCTAAATGTTCTTTGGTATGTGCGGCTGAAAGCTGAACTCGTATCCTTGCTTTGTCTTTTGGAACCACTGGATAAAAGAATCCAATAACGTAAATTCCTTTCTTTAATAATTCCTCTGCCATAACTTGCGAAAGCTTTGCGTCGTATAGCATTACGGGTACAATTGCAGAATCTCCATCAATAAAATCAATTCCTGCAGCTCGCAAGCCTGCTTTAAAGTAATTAGTATTCCATTCTAGTTTATCTCTTAAAGTAGTATCTTTTTCTAAAAGTTCAAATACCTTAATAGATGCGCCAACAATAGCAGGTGCTAAAGAATTGGAAAACAAATACGGACGAGAACGTTGGCGTAAAATTTCAATCACTTCTTTTTTGGCAGTTGTATAACCTCCCATAGCACCACCTAGAGCTTTCCCCAAAGTTCCAGTAATAATATCCACGCGTCCCATAACGCCTTTGGCTTCCAGTGTTCCTTTCCCTGTGGCCCCAATAAAACCAGCCGCATGGCATTCGTCTACCATTACTAAGGCATCGTATTTATCTGCTAAATCACAAATTTTATCTAAAGGCGCTACTAAACCATCCATTGAAAACACACCATCGGTAACAATTAGTTTAAAACGATGTCCAGCTTCAGTTGCTTTAATCAATTGTTGTTCTAAATCTACCATATTGGAATTTTCATAACGGTAACGTACTGCTTTACATAAACGAACCCCATCAATAATAGAAGCATGATTCAAACTATCCGAAATAATACAATCTTCCTCTCCTAATAATGGTTCGAAAACACCTCCGTTAGCATCAAAAGCCGCGGCATATAATATAGTGTCTTCTGTTCCGTAAAAATCGGCTATCTTTTTTTCTAAAGTTTTATGAATATCTTGGGTTCCACAGATGAAACGCACCGATGACATTCCGAAACCATGCGAATCTAAGGCATCTTTGGCAGCCTGAATTACTTCGGGATGTGAGGATAATCCTAAATAATTATTGGCACAAAAATTTAAAACGGTTTCTCCATTAACAGTGATTTCTGCCCCTTGCGGAGAAGTAATAATGCGTTCACGTTTAAAAATACCATTATCCTGAATAGTTTGCAATTCGTTTTGCAAGTGTTGTTGAATCTTTCCGTACATATTTTAGTTTGTTTAGCCCCCTAACCCCCGAAGTGGGAATGAAGCAGATTGTATTTAATTTATTAGATGTTCTATAATTTTCAAATTTATGCTTTTTTATTGCACCAATTCCCCTTTGTGGGCTAGGGGGCTAATTGTACAATTTCAATCCCTTCTCCTATATATACAAGTGATTTTTTAACTACTTTATATTCCATGTCTTCAATGGCTTTTTGATAATTTTCTAATTGCTCTTGGTGTTTTGGCAAATGCGAGCCTGTTTTATAATCTAATAAATAAATTTCGTTGGTACTGTTAAGCACCATTCTATCGGGTTTTACTAAATTTCCTTCTTTTTGGATGATGGTTTGCTCGTTCAAAACCTTAGTTCCTGCCGAGAAAAAGTATTCCAAATCGCGATGGTTTACAATTTCATGGACGGTTTTAGACACTTCTTCCTTTTGATTAAAAACAATCAAACCGTTTTCGATGGCTTTAGAAATGGCCAAATCGATGTCGTTTTTAGTTTTTACAAAAGATAAAATTTCGTGGATGGTATTTCCGTATTCAATAGCATTTTGTTGTTTGGTGTTCCACATTACACTTTCACGTTGGGCAATTTTGATGTTTTTTGGATTCAAAGTTGCAGCAACTTGCGGAATGGTTTGTGTTTCCTTTACTTTTTTATGGTCAACAGATAATTTTTTGGGATTTCCAAATTCATAATTAAGTTTAGTTTCCTCAAAGCCTTTATCTTGTAAAAATTCAATGAAAAAAGACGATAAATTTTTGGGTAAAGCGCCATCTTTCTTTAGGTTCATTGCCGAAATTACGTGCAATTGTTCTTCGGCACGCGTTAAAGCAACATAAAGCACATTAACCGTATCCAACAAATCTTCTTGCTTTTTCTGGTTATAAATTTGGGAAGCATCTGCTCCATAACCTTCTACTTTACTGCATTTATCGACTAATGCTTTAGGCAAACCAACGATTTCTTCATCGGCATTAAGCCAAATCTTTTCCTTCGGACCACGGCTGAAATCTTCTTCTGCAAAAGGAAAAATCACCACCGGAAACTCCAATCCTTTCGATTTATGAATGGTCATAATCCTCACAGCATCGTTTCCTTCTGGCGATGGAATGCTTAATTTTTCTCCGTTTTTATCCCAATAATTCAAGAAATCCGATATTCCTGCTTGGTTTTTAATGTCGCGTTCTAGAACAATATCTAGAAAATATTGAATATAAGCCCCCCCCGCCCCCGAAGGGGGAGCAGTTGCCGCAGATGTAGATTGTCCAGAAAGTTTATCAACCCCCCCTTTGGGGGTTGGGGGGCTTATCATT
>CANGCT010000049.1 GCA_947452415.1 Flavobacteriaceae bacterium | reverse complement strand
TTCTTCTAGTTTTGTAGAACGAAAAGCGAATATTTTTAATGCTCGAATTAACAATACTTTTAAAGCAAATAAAAATTTACGTTTTCAATTGTTCGGAATGTATCGCGGAGCGGAGCAAGGCCTTCAGTTTATTAGAAAGCCAATGTATCGAATGGATCTTGGTTCGAGTTACAACATATTGAAAGGACAAGGAACTTTGAGTGCGAGAGTTGGAGATATTTTCAATACTATGAAATTTAGTTTTGATGGAGATTTACCATATCCACAACAAGGATCTTTCAACTGGGAAAGCAGAACGGTGTACTTAGGATTTAATTATCGTTTTGGAGGTGGTAAAAACGCTGCATTAATAAGAAAACAAAGGGATAAAAATGAAACCCAAGGTGGTGGAATGATGTAAAAATAGAAAGCCGAAGATTAAGTTCTTCGGCTTTTTTTTAGTTATAATTTAATTTTCTTCTTCCAAAAAATGTTCAATTCGTTTATCTGGAATAAACCACATAAATGCAACCATAATATAGATTATTAAAGAAACAATAGGATATAAATAAGCAAATCCAATTGCGGTTAAGTTACAGAATGTAGATACTTTTTCTTTATATCCATTGCCAATTGCTTTTGATAAAACAGAATCTTTACCTTCCAACTTAATTATTATTTTTTGAAGAATAGAGTAGGCAAGGCCACTCATAAATAAAATCACTCCGTAGAGCATCATTGGAAATTCGGCTAGATGATTTTCTCCAATCCAACCAGTGATAAAGGGAATTAAGGAAAGCCAAAACAACAAATGTAAGTTTGCCCAAAGTATTTTACCATTAACTTTTTTAACCGTATGTAGCATGTGGTGGTGGTTGTTCCAATAAATTCCTACATAAATAAAACTCAAAGCATAACTTAAAAATTTAGGAAGTAATGGTTTTAAATCCTCCCAAGAACTACCTTGGGGAGTTTTAAACTCCAATACCATGATGGTTATGATAATTGCTAAAACGCCATCACTGAAGGCTTCCAATCTGTTTTTAGTCATATTTTAATTATTTAAAGTGCCCAATGTTTTATGTATTTTTCGCTTATGGTGCGTTTGCCTCAAATTTTTATCTCCCGAAATAATACTGATGCTTCCATCAATTTCAAACATGGCTAGTTTTACATCTTTATAAAATTCTACACCGTGTTCCCGCATTGCTTCTTGTAATTCGTCATTAGTTATTCCTAAATGAGCGATGGTTTTAAATTCGATTTTGCCATTATGAATTAGAATTTCAGGCTTGTCTTGAACCAAATTTGTAATAAATTCTGATTTTAATTTTAATTTTTTGAAAGCAAAATTTATGATAAAAAGCGCTAAAGCAGCAACGATACCTCCATAAAGAGATGTATTGTTGCCTACCATAGCGTTTTGGACTGAGTTACTAATAAGTAAAATCAGAATAACATCTGCGGTATTCAATTGGGATAATTGTTTTTTGCCAAAAATACGTAAGGCAATTACCATAAAAAAATACACAGAAACACTCCGAATAATTATGTCTAGATAGGGGTTCATTTATTATTATTTTATAAGACTAATCACCAATCACTATTTCTTCTTAATATTACTTTCAATAGCCTTAATCATTTCACCAGCAATATCTTTGTTGGTTGCACCTTCAATGCCTTCTAATCCTGGAGACGAATTTACTTCTAGTAATAAAGGCCCTTTAGCAGAACGAATGATATCAACACCTGCAACTCTTAAATCCATTGCTTTTGCTGCTTTAATTGCTATTTTTCGTTCATCTGAAGTGGGTTTTACAATAGATGCTGTACCTCCCATGTGGATGTTTGCTCTAAATTCTCCTGGTGCTGCTTCTCGTTGGATGGCAGCTACTACTTTTCCGTCCACTACAAAAAGACGCAAATCTTTTCCGTCAGCTTCTTTAATGAATTCTTGTACTAATATGTTAGCATTTAAACTTTTAAAAGCATTAATTACCGATTCGGCTGCCTTTTTAGTTTCTGCCAAAACAACTCCTTTTCCTTGTGTGCCTTCCAGTAATTTTACAATTAAAGGCGAACCACCCACCATTTTAATTAAATCGTCAGTATCTAAAGGAGAATTGGCAAAACCAGTTGTAGGAATATCTACACCATTTCGTAATAATAATTGTAAGGAAAATAATTTATCTCGAGATTGGGTTATGGCTGCTGCCGAATTCAAGCAATAGACTTTCATGGCTTCAAATTGACGTGTCAATGCGCAACCATAAAACGTAATACTTGGACGAATTCTTGGAATAACCGCATCAAAATTATCTAAAACTTTCCCACCTCGATAGTGAATTTCGGGTTTATCGGCATCCAATTTCATGTAACATTCTTTGATGTTTAGAAAGTGCATTTCATGCCCTCGCATTTCACCAGCTTCCATTATTCGTTTATTGCTGTACAATTCGGGGTTGCTTGCTAATAAACCAATACGTAAACCCGATTTATTAGGAATGGCATTTACGTATAAATCTTTTAGATTTTCAATGGTATTTTGTCCTAATAAATACTGCTGTTGTGGATCAACTAAGATTCTGCCACTCATAGCCTCACGTCCTAAAAGCATTCGGAAACCCATGGAGTCACGGTTGGTAAGCGTCATTTCAATAGCCCAAAGATCACCTCCAAGATTAATGTTGGATTGTATAACGTAGCGTTGCTCGCGAAAACCGCTGGAACTCTTAACCACACGTTTGTCGATTAATAAGGCTTCGCAATGAATTACCGTTTTAAGGTTATTTTGAATCGGGTTAATGTCAAATTTCACCCAATTAATTCCGTCTTTAATAAAAGGCGCAATATTGATAGCATGTAATGCCGAAGTTTTGGCACCCGAATCTACACGAGCTTTAATAGCCGGAATTCCAAGTTCTGGAAAAGAACACCATTCTTCTGATCCTAATATAATTTTGTTTTGAGGCATTTTATGTAAATTTATTTAAAAATTTAAACCATTAAGATATTAAGTTTCATTAAGTAAAACTCACTCACTTAACTGCCTTAATATCTTAATGGTTTTAAAAATAATTAGTCCGATATTTAACTAGTAGGCTCTTCTTTTTTCTGCACTTTCACGGTTAATTCGCTTGCGCTATCTTCAATATCCATAAAGATTTCATCGCCACTACCAATTTTAGAAGTGATAATTTCTTCGGCCAAAGAATCTTCAACATATTTTTGAATTGCTCTTTTTAAAGGACGCGCTCCAAATTGTTTGTCGAAACCTTTCTCTGCAATGAATGCTTTTGCTTTATCTGATAGGGTTAGAGTGTAGCCTAATTCTTTAATTCTAGCATACAATTTCTCCAATTCCAATTCGATGATTTGGTCAATATCGTTTTTTTCTAAAGCGTTAAATACGATTACATCATCAATTCTATTCAAGAATTCGGGTGCAAATGTTTTCTTTAGAGCATTTTCAATGATACTTTTTGAATTATCGTCTGCTTGTGCTACTTTGGCAGCAGTACCAAATCCAACGCCTTGTCCGAAATCTTTCAATTGACGTGCACCAACGTTAGAGGTCATAATGATAATGGTATTCTTAAAATCTATTTTGCGTCCTAAACTATCGGTTAAATAACCATCATCTAAAACTTGTAACATCATATTAAATACATCGGGATGGGCTTTTTCAATTTCATCTAAAAGCACCACACAATAAGGTTTTCTTCTAACTTTTTCGGTTAATTGACCACCTTCTTCATAACCAACGTATCCCGGAGGCGCTCCAACTAATCTAGAAATAGCAAATTTTTCCATGTATTCGCTCATGTCAATTCGCACCAAAGCATCTTCGGAGTCGAATAATTCTTTTGCTATGACTTTTGCTAATTGGGTTTTACCAACACCCGTTTGACCTAAGAAAATAAACGAACCAATTGGTCGGTTTGGATCTTTCAATCCAGCACGGTTTCTTTGAATGGAACGCGCAATTTTCATTACCGCTTCATTTTGTCCAATCACTTTACCTTGAAGTAGTTCCGGTAGTCTTGCTAATTTGTTGCTTTCCGTTTGTGCAATACGATTTACAGGAATTCCTGTCATCATAGAAACCACATCGGCAACGTTATCTTCGGTTACTTCAATTCGATTATTTTTAGAATCTTCTTCCCATTGTTCTTGTGCAATGGCCAGTTCTTTTTCTAGTTTCTTTTCGTCGTCGCGAAGTTTTGCAGCTTCTTCGTATTTCTGTCTTTTTACCACCGAATTTTTAAGTTCACGCACTTCTTCTAATTGGCGTTCTAAATCTAAAATTTGTTTTGGAACATCAATATTGGTAATGTGAACTCGAGAACCAGCCTCATCCAAAGCGTCAATAGCTTTGTCTGGTAAAAATCGTTCCGACATGTAACGATCGGTTAATTTCACGCAAGCTTCAATTGCTTCTTGGGTGTAAGTAACATTGTGGTGGTCTTCGTATTTATTTTTTATATTATTTAATATCAAAATAGTCTCTGGAACCGAAGTTGGCTCTACAATCACTTTTTGAAAACGACGTTCTAAAGCGCCATCTTTTTCTATATATTGGCGGTATTCGTCAAGAGTTGTTGCTCCAATACATTGAATTTCCCCTCTGGATAAAGCTGGTTTCAACATATTAGAAGCATCTAACGAACCCGTAGCACCACCTGCACCTACAATAGTGTGAATTTCATCAATAAACAAAATGATGTCGTCGTTTTTCTCCAACTCGTTCATTACCGCTTTCATTCTCTCTTCAAACTGTCCGCGATATTTTGTGCCTGCAACTAAACTAGCCAAATCTAAAGTAACTACTCTTTTGTTAAACAAAATTCGGGACACTTTCTTTTGGATAATTCGCAATGCTAAACCTTCGGCAATAGCAGATTTACCAACGCCTGGTTCTCCAATTAACAATGGATTGTTTTTCTTTCTACGACTTAATATTTGTGAAACCCGTTCAATTTCTTTTTCACGACCTACAACGGGGTCTAATTTCCCTTCTTCGGCCATTTCGGTTAAATCCCGACCAAAATTATCAAGGACTGGAGTTTTAGATTTCTTGCTAGATTTATTAGCAGGATTGTTAAAACTCTCCCCTTTTAAACCTTCATCATGCCCAGAATCATCATTAAAAGATTCATTTTTCGGCAAATTTTCTAAAAAATTTTCTTCTTTTGGAGTCATATCTAAATATTGTTCTTTAGCTACTTCATAATCTATTTTAAGTTTATTAAGCAACTTAGTTGTTGGATCATTTTCATTTCTTAAAATACAAAGCAATAAATGTGCTGTACTGATAGAAGTGCTTTGGTACACTTTTGCTTCTAAAAAAGTTGTCTTTAACGCTCGTTCCGCTTGACGGGTGAGGTGTAAATTTTTCTTTTCTAAACTCAATTCGGCATTTGGATTTGGGGGACTTAGTATTTCCACTTTCTTTCTTAAATGTTCTAAATCTACCGAAAGGTTGTTTAAAATAGATATAGCTTTACCATGACCATCTCTCAAAATACCAAGCATAAGATGTTCTGTACCAATAAAATCGTGTCCTAAGCGCAAAGCTTCTTCTTTGCTATAGGTTATAACATCTTTTACTCTAGGAGAAAAATTATCATCCATCATTGTTTTATTATTATAATTGTAAATTTAGTGAATTACTATTGTTAACGCAAATACTATTCCTAAGAAAAACACTTGTCAGTAAATTGACAAAAAAATAATTATATATGGTGCTCACAACTTGTTAATTTATTAACCATTTAGGGTTGCTATTTTGTTAATAAATCATTGAAATAAGTATTTTAAAACACTTTTAAAAGAATTAAAAAAATGTAACTTGCACGATTGAATTGAAAATTAATATACTTTAAAATTTATAAATATGTCTGACGGAGAAAAGTTAATTCCTATTAACATTGAAGACGAAATGAAATCAGCTTACATCGATTATTCGATGTCGGTTATTGTATCTAGAGCATTGCCTGATGTTCGTGATGGTTTAAAACCAGTTCATAGAAGGGTGTTATACGGAATGTACGATCTTGGGGTAACATCCAAATCTGCCCATAAAAAATCTGCAAGAATTGTTGGAGAAGTATTAGGAAAGTATCATCCACATGGTGATACTTCAGTTTATGATGCGATGGTTCGTATGGCTCAAGAATGGAGTTTACGTTATTTATTAATTGATGGTCAAGGTAACTTTGGTTCAGTAGATGGGGATAGTCCTGCTGCAATGCGATATACCGAGGCTAAAATGAAAAAGATGTCAGAAGACATAATGGCAGATATTGACAAAGAAACCGTAGATTTCAAATTGAACTTTGATGATACTTTGTACGAACCAACTGTAATGCCAACACGTGTACCTAATTTATTAATTAATGGAGCCTCTGGAATTGCGGTAGGTATGGCTACTAATATGGCGCCTCATAATATTACAGAGGTTATTGATGGTACTCTTGCTTATATTGATAATAACGAAATTGAAATTGATGAGTTAATCACGCATATTAAAGCTCCCGATTTTCCAACTGGAGGTATTATTTATGGTTACGAAGGAGTTCGCGAAGCTTTTAAAACAGGTCGTGGAAGAGTAGTTATTCGTGCCAAAGTAAATTTTGAAGAAATTAACGGTAAAGAAGCAATCATTGTGACCGAAATTCCTTACCAAGTGAATAAGGCAGACATGATTAAAAAAACTGCCGATTTAATTAATGATAAAAAAATTGAAGGTATTTCAAATATTCGTGATGAATCGGATAGAACTGGTATGCGAATCGTTTATGAATTAAAACGCGATGCAGTTCCAAATGTAGTTTTGAATACCTTATATAAATATACACAACTTCAATCTTCTTTTAGTGTTAATAACATTGCGTTGGTAAAAGGTAGACCTCAAATGTTAAACGTAAAAGATTTAATTCATTACTTCGTAGAACACCGTCATGATGTTGTTGTAAGAAGAACACAATATGAATTACGTAAAGCAGAAGAAAGAGCGCACATATTAGAAGGTTTAATTATTGCTTCTGATAATATTGATGAAGTTATTGCTTTAATTCGTTCTTCTAAAGATGGCGAGGAAGCTAGAGGAAAATTAATTGAACGTTTCCTATTATCGGATATCCAAGCGCGAGCCATTGTTGAAATGCGTTTAAGACAATTAACAGGTTTAGAACAAGATAAATTGCGTGCTGAATATGAAGAAATAATGAAATTAATCAACCATTTGAAAGACTTACTTGCAAGTAAAGAACTAAGAATGGCATTAATAAAAGAAGAATTAATTGAAATTCGCGATAAATATGGCGATGAAAGACGTTCTGTTATTGAATATTCTGGAGGTGATGTTAGTATTGAAGATTTAATTGCCGATGAAAATGTAGTAATTACAATTTCACATGCTGGTTATATTAAACGTACTTCATTAACCGAATATAAAACACAAAACAGAGGAGGAGTTGGACAAAAATCGGCTGCTACAAGAGATCAAGATTTCTTAGAGCATCTTTTTGTAGCAACTAACCACAACTATTTATTGATTTTTACCCAAAAAGGTAAATGTTATTGGATGCGCGTTTACGAAATTCCAGAAGGAACCAAAGCAAGTAAAGGTAGAGCATTGCAAAATCTTATCAACATTGAAAGTGATGATAAAGTTAAAGCATTTATTTGCGCTCAAGATTTAAAAGACCAAGACTATATTAAGAACCATTATGTAATTATGGCGACTAAAAAAGGTCAAGTTAAGAAAACTTCTTTAGAGAAATATTCTAAACCTAGAGTTAATGGTGTTGCTGCAATTACTATTAAAGATGGTGATGAATTATTGGCAGCAGAGTTAACAAACGGAAATAGTCAAATTTTAATAGCTGTTAAATCCGGTAAATTAGTTCGTTTTGAAGAAGCTAAAACACGTCCAATGGGTAGAACTGCATCTGGAGTTCGTGGAATTACTTTAAGAGATGATCAAGATGAAGTAATTGGAATGGTTTCTGTAGATGAAAACAGCATTAATGACACACAATTATTGGTTGTAACTGAAAATGGTTACGGTAAAAGAACCAAACTGGAAGATGAGGGTGAAGCAGTTTATAGAATTACCAACCGTGGAGGTAAAGGTGTGAAAACATTAAATATAACTGAAAAAACAGGAGCGTTAGTGTCTATAAATTCAGTTACCGATGCCGATGATTTAATGATTATCAACAAATCTGGTTTAACCATAAGAATGGATGTTTCTACACTTCGAGTTATGGGTAGAGCAACACAAGGTGTTCGTTTAATTAATATTAAAGGAAACGATTCTATAGCTGCCGTAACTAAAGTTATGAAAGATGAAGAAGAAGAAGCAATTGCTGCCGATGGTGAAGAACTAGAAATAGATCCAAACGCAATTATTGAAGACGATTCTGAAGATGAAGAAGTGGATGAGGTAGAAGATGATTCTACAGATGAAGACGATTCTGAAGAATAAAAAAATAAAATGAAATAGAAAAAAAAACCATGTAACTAATACTATTTTAGATAGCATGGTTTTTTTTATAAAAAGTAAAATCAATTAAAAAGTTACGTTATGAAAATTAAACAAATAATAATTGCAGGAGCATTATTAGTTTCTGTTACAACTTTCGCACAGAAAGACGAATTAAAAGCATTGAAAAAGATTTATAACAAGGAGGTCATTAAAGGTGATGATTTAGCCGAATATAAATCTTTTGTAGAAAAAGTACAGCCATTGGCAGTTGAAGAAGGGGATAAGGTTTATGCTAATTTTTACAAATGCATGATTCCGGTTTTAGAATATTCGGCTATTGATAAATCGATGACTCCTAATCAAATTCAAATGGCTTTAGTAAAGTTTGTTAGCCCAAAATCAATTTCTGATTTAGCCAATGGATTAAATGCAACATTAGATTATGAAAAAAAGACTGGAAAAAAAATACAAACGGATGATATCCATGAAACTATAGCATCTTTTAAACCAGAACTTATAAATTATGCAATAAAATTAGGGAATGATAAGAATTATAAAGAATCTGCGGATGTTTTATATTCTATTTACCAATTAGATAAAAAAGACCAAGAAACATTATATTATGCTGCTAATTATGCAGTTAATGCACATGATTATGATAATGCATTACTATATTATAAAGAATTAAAAACTCTAAATTATACAGGAGAGGGAACTATATATTATGCTAAAAATAAAGCTACTGGTACTGAAGAAAGTTATAATAATAAAAATGTTAGAGATAATATGGTTCAATTAGGAACTCATCTTTCACCAAGAGACGAAAAAATCCCTTCCAAAAAAGGAGAAATCATTAGAAACATAGCTTTAATATTAGTAGAACAAGGAAAATCGGAAGAAGCTAAAGGTGCGCTAGAAGAAGCAAGAAAAGAAAACCCAGAAGATGCCGGATTAATTGTTAGTGAGGCTAATATTTATTTAAAATTAAATGACAATATTAATTATAAAAGATTAATTTCCGAAGCTCTTGTAAAAAGCCCTAACGATGAGGTTTTGTTTTTTAATTTAGGTGTTACCTGTGCCAACGCTAACCAATTTGAAGATGCTGAAAAGTATTATAGAAAAGCAATTGAATTAAAACCAGATTTTGGTAATGCTTATTTAAACTTAGCCGATCTTGTCTTAAAACCAGATGCTAAAATTGTGGAAGAAATTAATAAACTTTCTACTTCGGAAAAAGATTTAAAAAGATATGATATTTTAAAAACTGAAAGACAAAAAATATTTAATAAAGCTATGCCCTTATTAGAAAAAGCACATCAATTAGACCCTAAAGACGATGTAATAAAAAGCAATTTAAAATCGGTTTATAACTTTTTAGAATTAACAGACAAAGTAAAAGCTTTAAAAGCTGAAAACTAACACTTTAAATTAATATTACATTAAATAGCCGACCTTTAAAGTCGGCTATTTAGTTTAGGTATAACTTGAATTAATAATTCTAAATATTTTTAAAATTAAAAATTATTCTTCTTTCTGCCCCATCATCATTAAATAGGCTTTCAAGAATTCGTCAATATTACCATTCATAACACCATCTACATCACTAGTTTCATAGCCAGACCGAACATCTTTAACTAGTTTATATGGTTGCATTACGTAATTCCTAATTTGTGAGCCCCATTCAATTTTCATTTTTCCAGCTTCAATATCTGCCCGTTGGGCTAGTTGTTTTTTTAATTCAATTTCATACAATTGCGATTTCAACATTTGCATAGCACGCTGTCTATTATCTTGTTGCGAGCGGGTTTCAGAACACTGAATTTGAATTCCTGTTGGCTTGTGAAATAATTGTACTTTAGTTTCTACTTTATTCACATTTTGTCCACCAGCACCACTGGAACGGGAAGTAATAATTTCAATATCTGCTGGGTTTATATCAATTTCAATAGTATCATCTACCAAAGGATATACATAAACCGATGCAAAAGAAGTATGTCGTTTGGCATTACTATCAAATGGAGAAATTCGCACCAATCGATGTACACCATTTTCACCTTTCAAATATCCAAAAGCAAAATCACCTTCAATTTCAAGAGTTACAGTTTTTATTCCGGCAACCTCACCTTCTTGAAAGTTCAATTCTTTAATTTTGTATTTCTGTTTTTCGGCCCACATCATGTACATACGCATTAACATAGATGCCCAATCGCAACTTTCTGTTCCTCCAGCGCCTGCAGTAATTTGAATTACAGCACTCATGCTATCACCTTCTTCTGAAAGCATGTTTCTAAATTCTAAATCTTCAATATGAATATTTGTCAAATCATATTGCGCATCTAGTTCTTCTTCTGAAACATCTCCTTCTTTAAAAAATTCGTAAATAATTTGAAGTTCTTCTGCAAGTGCAATACCTTTTTCAAAATCTTCCACCCATTTTTTCTTTTGGCGTAAGTTTTTTATTAGTATTTCAGCTTCTTTGGCATTGTTCCAAAAGTTGGGCGCAAAGGTCTTTTCTTCTTCGTTGGTTATTTCGATAAGCTTGGCATCAATGTCAAAGATACCTCCTCAACGCACCAAGACGCTCTACAATACCTTTTATTTGTTCGGTATTTGTCATAAATTATGTAAATTTGTAAACGCAAATATAATGCTTCAAAAATTGATATGGAAATAAATTTAATCAGTGATACGGTAACCAAGCCTAGCAACGAAATGTTGCAATTCATGTTTAATGCCAAAGTTGGAGATGATGTTTACAAACAAGATCCAACTGTTAATGAATTAGAAACAGCTGTTGCTCAATTATTTGGAATGGAAGCTGCTTTGTTTTTTCCGTCTGGAACTATGGCAAATCAAACTGCTATTAAGCTACATACCAATCCAGGGGAACAAGTAATTTGTGATAAATATTCTCACATTTACCATTATGAAGGGGGAGGAGCTTCCTTTAATAGCGGTGTTTCATGCTGTTTAGTAGATGGAAACCGAGGTATGGTAACTGCCGAATTGGTAAAAAAAGCCATTAATGATCCCGAATTTTATCATGCACCTTTGACTTCTTTGGTTAGTATTGAAAATACTACCAATAAAGGTGGAGGAGCTTGTTATGATATTTTAGAATTAAAAAAAATAAAACAAGTTTGTATAGATCATAATTTGAAATACCATTTGGATGGTGCTCGATTGTGGAACGCTATGATTGCTAAAAAACAACATCCTAAGCAATTCGGAGAGTTGTTTGATACCATTTCGGTATGTTTATCTAAAGGACTTGGAGCACCAATAGGTTCTGTATTATTAGGAAGTAAAGCCGATATGAAACGAGCTTTGCGAATCCGTAAAATATTTGGTGGTGGAATGCGGCAAGCTGGTTATTTAGCAGCAGCAGGAATGTATGCACTTCAAAACAATATGCTTCGACTCGAAGATGATCATCGAAGAACCAAAGAATTAGGGGATTTATTAAGTACTTTGAATTGGGTAGAAAAAGTAGAACCTGTTGAAACCAATATTTTAATATTTTCAGTTAGACCTTCTTTGGAAGAAAAATGGGTAATTGAAAAATTACAACAAAAAAGTATTTTTATAAGCTCTATGGGGCATGGAAAACTTCGTATTGTAACTCACTTAGATTATAAAGAAGTAATGCACAATTATGTTATGGAAGCATTAGGAAAAATGCAATTTTAAATCCATTTTACATTAATTTAGTCGGCAGTTTTAGTCTTTTTAGCTTCAAATTATACACTTTCAACGATTATGATTTAATAATTAAAATAGTAATTATAATTTTAATTACCTATAATAGTATTAAATTAAACTTGTTGCTATGTTAAACTTTTTTGACACTATTCCTTTACCTACAATTGTTGTCAATAAAGTAAATAATATTATTTTTATAAATCAAATTGGTTTAAATTTTTTTGAACTGGATTTTAAGGATATTAATTTTCAACCAATACATTACTTTTTTCCAGAATTAGATTTAAATAGTTTAGAAATTAAAAAAGAATTTGATATTTATTATACAAATTCTATAGGGGTTAAGCAATTACTAAAGATTCAATTTGATACCTGTCTTATTGAAAATAATGAATGTAAATTGTTTTATATAAAGCAATTTACTAAAACCCAAAAACCTACTATATATTACCAAAATAAACATAAGTTAATTAGAGAAAAGCTTCATTTTTTTGAATTGTTTTTAAACCAGATAAATGAGGGAGTTTTGGTTTTTAATACTACAGGACAATTAATTTATATTAATACTACTGTTTTAAACCATTTTAAATTAAGGAATACTAAGATAAAAAATAATTTTGCATGGGATTTCATTGAAATATTTGATTCTAAAACGGATTGGGAAATAAAAAAAACATTAATTAACGAAGAAAATAATATTCCAGTATTTTTTACTAAATATAATAATTTAAATAAAGAATGCACTTTTTCGGGGTTTATGAATCTTCAATATTTAGAAGATAAAGAACATTATTTTATTTCCTATTCTGATGTAAGTGAGTCAGTTATTAGTCAAAAATTTAATGATTCAATTTTGTTTAATATACCAGCAGATATTGCCGTTTTTGATAAAAATCATAATTATTTATTTATAAATCCAAAAGGCATTGGTAACGAAGAATTGCGAAATTGGATGATAGGAAAGGATGATTTTGATTATTATAAATATAAAAATTTAGATACCAAACCAGCAGAACAAAGACGTGCTTATTTTAATCAAGCAAAAGAAACAAAACAACAAGTAGATTGGGTAGATGAGATAGTTAAAGAAGATAAAACCTTTTATGTCTTAAGACGATTTTATCCTTACTATATTGATGATGTTTTTGTTTATATGATTGGATATGGTATTGATATAACCGAATTAAAACGTACACAAACTGTTTTGTCTGAAGCCCAAAAACAAAACGAATTAATATTAAAGTCTACTTTAGATGGTGTGATATTGATAGACAAAAACTGGAAAATTATTTATTGGAATCCTCAAGCGGAACAAATTTTTGGATGGAAATCGGATGAGGTATTAGGTAGTTATTTGCCAAATCTTATTTTTCCAACTGATGTTGAAAATAATAGAGAATTTACAAATACATCTTTTATAAATCAAAATACGAATAAAACACTAGAGTTTAATGCCTCTAATAAAAACGGAAATGAGTTAACTATTGAATTATCAATTGTTACTATAGAGGAACATGAAAACACTTATAACAGTTGTATTTTTATTTCCGATATAAGTTTTAGAAAAGAAAAAGAAAATAAAATTGCACAGCAAAATAAGATGTTGATAAGTCAAAACAAAGAATTAGAACAATTTACCTATATAGCTTCACATGATCTTCAGGAACCATTATTATCCTTAATGAGTTATTCTAAACTACTTGAACAAGAATATGAAAGTCAATTGGATGAAGAAGGAAAAATGTTTGTTCAATTTATTAATAAATCGGCAGTTAGAATGCGATCTTTAATTTCAGGTTTAATGCAATATGCCCGAATTAACAAAAGAGAAAATCTAATTAAAACTGATATACAATTTTTATTGCAAGAAGTTCAAGCAGATTTGTCTAATAAAATAAAAAAATATAACGCTTTAATTACTTATGATAATTTACCTTCATTATATTGTTATCCAACTTACACTCGATTATTATTTCAAAATCTTATTAGTAATGCGATAAAATTCACCAAACCAGAAATACAACCTAAAATACAAATTAGCTATGCCGAAAGAGAATACGATTGGCTGTTTCAAGTAAAAGATAACGGAATTGGAATTGACTCCAAAAATTCGGAACAAATTTTCTTGATTTTTAAACGATTACACAGCGAACAATCCTATATGGGTAATGGGATTGGCTTGGCACATTGTAAAAAAATAGTTGAAATTCACAATGGTGAAATTTGGGTAGAATCAAGTTTAGGACAGGGTAGTATATTTAATTTCACCATTTCAAAAAATATTTAGCAATGACACAAAAAATTAAAAGTATAGTATTAATTGATGATGATTTAGCTATAAATTATTTTCATAAGAGATTGTTTATTAAACTTGAATTAGGAGAAAATGTTCTTTCGTTTTTTAATAGTTACGAGGCTTTAGACGGCTTGGTAGAGCTAGGGCAAACCCTAAAAGAGGATGATTTAGTATATGTTTTTCTAGATCTTAATATGCCAGATATTGATGGTTGGTCTTTTTTAGAAGAATTTAATAAAATAAATAAATTATTAAAATTTGAAATTAAAATATTTATTTTAAGTTCTTCAACTAATCCTGAAGATGTGGAAAAAGCACAAAAGAATAATTTTGTTACCAATTACTTTGCAAAGCCACTTATGATGGATGGAATTTTAGCTCTTAAAGAAATGTATTCTACAGTTTAATTATTCAAATTAAATAGAAATAAAAAAGAATAAATTAATAAAATTATCATTTATTAAATAATTGTTCCAATGTTACATCTAGTATTAGATATAATAATGCAACTAGAAAAATCACTATTGTTATTATTCCTATAATATTTTTTATTTTTTTTTGCTTTCTCATTGTGATATCAATGTTAATTCCAATCTTTTTTGTTGAAAAAAGATTTATTTAACAAAATTATTCATTTTATATTAAATTTCCAACCAATAGTGTTTAAATTGAGTTTCTATATTTTTAAAATTAATTTAGTTATATAAAAATCAATCTTTAAGATTATTTAATTGAATCTACGAGTTTAGCTATATCTGCGCTGAACTAATATTGAAAATTTAAATCTTGATTATTTAATTATTGCACTAAAATTTAGCCAACTGGAATTGAAAATACAATATAATTAATTTTAAAGTTTTATTTTATTAGTTCTATTTCATAAAGAGTATTGGCTTTCTGTATTAGTCTATAGGCGAGAAAAAAACTAAAACAAAAAATTAACAATAACGAAATAAATAGAATATAGTTTCCTATAAGAAAGTTCCAAAACATAAAATAAACTAAAAAACCATTAGTAGTTTGAACTATCCAAGCTAATGTTCTCATTTTTGAAAAGCTTTTACCAACCCCTCCATATTTCTTCCAAAAGCCTCCAGGTCTAATTGTAGTAACAAATTTTCGCAAAATGGCTTCGTCCGTTGGAGGTGTTAAAAATGTAACTGCTAGCCAAGTACTGCATACGGCAATCGTTAATATAATTATTTTTATGGGGTAATAATCCATATTTAAATTAGTTTCTAATTCACTCATTACTATATGAATACAGCTATTAGTATTTACTAACCAATCTAAAACAACTGGAAATACTAAGGATGCAAGCATTGCCGATAATTGTGACCAGGCATTAATTCGCCACCAATACCATCGCAACATAAATACTGGGCCAACACCAGCAGTTATAGCAAATAAATATTTGGTTATGCCTACCAATGAACTAGAATAAAAAGCGATAAAACCAGAGGCAATTATTATATATACCATAGCTAAAAGTCCAATTTTTTTTAATTTTTTTTCTTCTGCATTTTGATTTATAGAATATTTATAGAAATTCTCAACCAACAAAGAGCCACCCCAATTTTGTAAGTTTTGGACAACAGATAAAAAAGGAATCATAAAAAAAACCAATACTAAAATTAACATCCAAGTAGGTAATGCCTTTGTAAATAGTAAGGTTAAAGCCAATTCACTATCCGAACAACCGTTAGTGTAGCCATAAACAACCGCCATAAATGGCAAAGAAAATAGTACTACTCTAAAAAGTATAATGGATATCGAAGGAAGAAAAATACTTTTAACCAAGTTTTTACTGCCGTTAGTTGCCATTAATTTCTGGCCATTAATGTCGGGATAATCCAATAAAGAGGCTGACCACCATTGTATTGCAACATAAACAATAAAGGCATTAAAGGTTTTAGATCCAATAGAAGGAATAATAGTAAAATTAATATTAGATGTAATTACTGTTTTGGATAAATGATTTATTCCTCCCGTAATAGAAAACAAGCTTATTATTAAAATACCAAACAGTATAATGAAAATTATAAATAGTACAAAATCCATTCGAAGTCTAATTTTCAAACTATTAAAAAAGGTCAGAAAAACCAATAGAATTGATAATAATAATATGGCATATGGAGTATCTATTTTTAAAATAGAACCTGCAATTTTACTGAAAGCCAATAAGCTAAAACTAATGATAAACGGAATTATTAAAAATCCTAAATACAAACTTCTAAATTGGTGCAAAACTTTAGCACCCATCCCAGAGAAACGAAAATAAAGAAATTCATTCTCAGTTTTTACTGGTACTTTTTGCCATAAATGAGCAAAAAATGAAACGCTAAATGCAGATCCAATTGCTGCACTCCAATACAACCACATATCCGACAATTGCCCTTTAATTAATGAAGAACATATTAATTGTGGCTCTACAATAATCCCACCTGCTAGTAGCATAGAAAAACCTACCAACCACCAGGATTCGTTACTAGTATAGAACAAATGAGGAAGTAGCTTTATAGATTTATTTTTATTTTTTTTCAAATTTTAATATTAGAAGTTCTCTTTTTTAATAGAAAAAAGATATTAATAGTAATTAATAACATAATTTTCAAAGATATGAATTTAAATTTTTTATGAAATAATAGGATTTATTTTATTAAATTTAAAATAATAGTATAAATTTGTTAAGTAAATTCTTACTTTAATGATTAATTCAAGATATGCACTCAATACTTATACTCTCTTAGAGCTTAAAAACCAAGTTGCTTTAAAACTTTGTTTTTCTATCTCTGGAAAATGTGATTGCGCAAAACTAAGCGAGATTTTAAGAGAGAAAGGTTATGGAAGTATATCTGAAACTACTTTGTATCGTTTGTTTGTAAATTATAACGGTATTACACCTTATAAAAACACTTTAAATGTTTTAGCGCAATATATTGGTTTTACTTCATGGGAAGATTTTATCGATACAGTAGAATCTAACTCTTATACGGGCAAAATTATTTTAAGCAATCGAAATCCAGAAGAAGAATCATTATTGTTTCACTGTATTGCAAATGATACTTACAAGCCATTACACAATTATTTTGAAAGTATACAAGATAGAGAATATTCTTTTAAAGTTAATGTAGCACTAGATGTTTATGATAGTTTGTTAAAAATTGAAAAGCCAGAACTTTTTTTTTCAGAATTTAAACAAAATAAGTTTGTTAAAGAATTTGTTTTAGAAGATGGATTTGACCCAGCTTTTCGAATTACAAATTATGATTGTGCATATAAATTGTATTCCAATGAATTTAATACTATTGATTCTATTGAAACCATGCAAGATTTTGTGTTTTCTCAATCGGTGTTGTTTCGATATTATTTCATTTCCAAGAAGTTACCAGATGCTCTTCAAATAGGAAATAAAATATTTGAAACTTACTCAATTAATTCTGAAGATTTGGAGGAGATTTTCATTTTTCCAAAAATTCGATTTAAAGCGTATAAACTTTGGTTTCTAGAAATTACCGAAAAATCAAGACATGCTATTGACGATTATGCGAATGAAATTTTAGAATATTGCAAATACATATCTTTTAATCAAGACTCAATTTATAAAAAAATTGTTTTTCATACCGTGGCAGAAGTTTTCTGTTTGTCTTCTTTAAGTTTAGACTATCATTCTAAATTAAAAAATATTTTCTTGGAAGAATTTTCCAAATTGCCAAAAAATATTTTTGAAAAACCGTTACAACATTCTCTTCCTTATTTTTCGGCAAATGGATTATTGCTTTATCGTCCAGCAATGTAAAGTTGAACTAAGTTGCACTTTTTTAAGTCTAAATTTTGTTATTCATTTGTGAATATATATTCAAAAAAAATGAAAAACAATCCCCCAATTACTCTTGTTAAGTGCTTAAAATTTAGTCAACTAGTATTTCAAAAGAAACCAATTATTCTTTTGCTTCTTTTATTTTTAACGTCATTTAGTTTGTCGGCCCAAACAATTCCAAAAGGCAAAGCTAATCTAATTGAATTTAGTTCAAATAATTCTGCATTTAAAGTTCCCGAAGGTAAAACGTGGTATATCTATAATATCTTTAGTAATAGAAAAACCATTCAGGGTGGTGAAGAAACAGAAGCTGGAATTATTCTTAAAAGTGTAAATGGTGTTGTTTTTAAAAAAGGGCCTATAGTCTATGCATCAAGTGGAAATTTAAATTTTCCAATAATTTTCCCCGAAAAAACATCTTTTGAATTTGAAATATTTTCAAATCCAGGAACCAAAGCTATAATGACCTATATTGAAACCGAAAATTAATTAATATCTACAAAAAAATGAAAAATTTATTTTATCTAATTTGTTTATTCCTTCTTTCTAATTCTGTAATTGGACAAGCATTAAAAACTTATTCAGGTCCATTTGAAATAGAAAATATTCTTGATCAAAATGCTGTTGCTAATTATACATATAAAGATGATCCAACCAATTATCAAAGAGTAAAAAACGGACTATTTTCTTTAGTATTCAAAGGAACAGGTAATTATGCTTTTTTAGGAAATGTTACTGTTTCGGGTAATTATAAGGATAATTTAAAAACTGGAAAATGGTCTGTAAAGCTAGATTATAATAATATTGATTTTGGGGATATTTATGGAACTGGTACCTTAAATTTAGTTTGTAATTATAAAAATGGAGAGCTTGATGGTGCATTTTTATTTACTTCAAATATTACCGTTAGAACTAAATCTTATAATTACAAATTACATAAGTATGTTTATAGTAAGCCTTCATTTCCTGAGACAAAAAAAATAACTGCTACTTTTGATAGGGGAGCTGTTGTTGGTAATTATAATTATATTCTAAATGATCCAATTCATAGATCTGTTTTCACAGTTGTTGCAACATTAGATTCTGATAGTATTTTAAAAGATAAATATGTAGAAAGTGGAGATGGTAAAGAATTTATCACAGAATATAAAAATGGATTCCGAATTAGAAATATTGATAAGAACCTACAAACAGGGGAAGTGAAAATAGATGTAAATGAGAGTTTTGCATCAGAAGATTCTATTTATTCCGAATATTTAAAAGCTAAAGCCACTAATCCTGATGTAGAAGAGTCTACTTTTAAAATGGGTTGTTATAATGGTGGTTGTGCAGGTTATGATAGGCTTAAAGATGTAATAGGTTCAAGTAGCGACATGTTTATTTTTTTAAACGTAGGTGGCGACTTAACTATGGAAAGAATTAAGAATAGAGGATTATGGGCTTTTTTAACTCGTGGTCTTACATCTAATTAATTTTTTTAGGAGTACTAAATAGTTACCTAAAATAAAATAATAACAATACTAAATTTAATAAAATTTAGTATATCATAAAGAGTGTAAGTAATACAACTAGTTGTTTTGCAAATCCATTTTGAATACTTTATTCATTATTAAATTATTACTCCTCATGAATTTAATATTTAACATAAGTGTTAGCAATAAAATAGAATGCATAAATTGTTTTATAAAAAATAAACCTTTGTAAATTAATAACTTACAAAGTTTTTTCGGAAAAGATGGGAGTTCTATCGACCTTTTTTGAGTTAGATTTACGGACTTTATTGAATATTAAACTCTAAATTAACGGTTGTTTTTATTTAATAAATCCTATGATTTTTAGATAAGCTTCTCGAGAAAAAAATTTGGATTGATTGTTTGATTACTTTAATTTTATTTAAAGAATTAATTAATAGATTGTAATTCCTTTGTATTACCGTTTTAACAGTAAATAAGTGTAAAATAGTAATTAATCAGGTTCATTTTTCTTAAATTTAATTAAAATTACTGATTAAGCAGTAAAAAAGCGTAGTTTTATTTATAAAATATATTATTATGTTTTAAAATGTATTACATTTACTGCTTAAACGGTAAAATATGTATAATTTTGATTTGGGACTCTTTATAAAAGAGCATCGCAAGAAAGCAGGATTAACCCAATTGCAATTAGCAAATCTTGCAGGTGTAGGAAAGACAACAGTTTTTGATATTGAAAAAAATAAAACAACAGTTAGTTGGAATAATCTGTTAGCCGTCATTAAAATATTGAATATTGAAGTG
>CANGCT010000048.1 GCA_947452415.1 Flavobacteriaceae bacterium | reverse complement strand
GTAGTAATAAACTTGAAAGGATTTGATAATTCATCTTTGAATGCAAGCATTTCTTTGATTGCTTCATCGTAATCTAGCGAGGTCAAATCCCTCGTTTTGCGACCTCCATTTGCTTTTAGTACTGCTTTATATTTCTGACGTTCCAATGGATGAACACAGCCATTGTATGGGGTTTGCGACACTTCTATGTGTCTTCCGCATTTCTTGCAAACAATGTGCAAGCCTGCGAATTTTTTATATTTTAATAATTTCATTTTTGTAATTTTTAATTTTTAATGCGAGTCTAATTTATTTTGATGACTCGCCAAATAGTTTTGTTGATATATTTCCTTTTGCAACATAATTAGATGTTTTTTTCTTGGAATTGCTAAAATCCAATACTTCTAATAGGTTATCCTTGAGATATGCCTCATAAATAGTTCTCCACTTATCACCATGTTTGGATTTAAGCATTGTCACTAAAGGCCAGTCATATGCCAATTCAAAATCAGCCTTCATTACAAATTTGCCAGATGAATCTTTATATATATTAACATTATTCTTGCGGCACCATGTAGCAACTGGACGGGTATCTGCCATATTTATTAGTCTTGTGATTTCGTGTAGATACATTCTATCTACGTGTAAAAAATATATTGTCATTTTAGTTTTTTTTAATTGTAATTAAATATTGAGAGGTTTTTTCTCAAATTGTTTCAATGTTTCATAATCATCAAGAGTTATATCGCCAAACTTAATTCTCTTGCTATCAAGGTAATTATTGAAGTCACCCCAGTTTAGTTGAAAGGAATCCGTTTCTTTATCATTTTTGTCAATTGTAAAAAGATTCAATCGACTACCTATTCCAGTATATCTCAAGTTAACACCATGAATGTTTTCCCAAAGGTCTTCATTGTTATTAGCTATGGTTTTAATGTACCAAACATTTTCATTTTGATAAAAATACTTTTCAATTTCTTCTTTATTCATAGTAAATAATATTTCAAAATTATAACCGCCTGAAAGTTCGTTTTCAGCAAATTCCATTTTTCTTTTGGTTAAGTATTCTAGTAAATCAAAATCTGAGTTAGTTGAAGTTATTTCTGTTTCAATTTCAATAGCTACTTTTTCAACAATATCATAATGTGCAACTTCGATTTCTTCATCAACTTCATTTGATATTTCTTCAGCACCATAGTTTTCCTTTTCGATGAATTTCAGCTTTGGGACTTCGATAAGAATTTCTTTGATAAAATCCCAATTGATATTGATAATTCTTCTTTTTATCATCATGCCTTTTTCATTTCTTGTTGAAAAGGTTATGCACTTGATAAATCCTTTTTTTTCTATAAGTGGAATCGCTTTCTCTATTTGAGTTATATCCAAAAAGACGTGCTTGCTTATCCATTCGTTTGAATAGGTTATTCTTTTGTCCTTTTTATCGTAATGAATAAGTTTCCTTAGGATAGATTCATTTAACCTTGTTAGGTGGTATTTTTTATCTTTCGACATTGGTGACATCGACCAATATAACGCATCAGAATAGGTAGTTTGAATTGTTTGTTCTGCTTTTTTTTTCATTTTAAATAAATTTATTTAATTGTTATGCTTGAGGATTATTCCTCTTTTCTAATTGTAATATCAATCCCTAATTGTGTAAAGGATAAATTGTCTTTTAAATTCCATTTTGTCTTTTGGTTGAGATGAATTGTCCTTTGGTAAGGATATTTAGTTTGAAGTATAATCGAATTATACCATTATTACTATACTATAACTTTTCACTTATACTGAAAATAAAACCTAAATTGAAATAAGAAACCTATTCTCCTTTTTGCAAATTGGTAACTTATAAATTTCTTTATTTTATTAAATTTCATATTTCAATATTTAGAGAATTGAAAAGAATAATCTCAACTAGAATAAATGCGAAGCATCTTGAATACTATTGTTAAATAATAATTTTAAAAGAATACTATCAACTAGAAAACTTCTAATAGAAACCATTTCAACTAAATTTATTTTAAAGGGTTTTTGTAGAAACAATATCAACGAAAAACCCTTTTAAATAGTAATAATCTCAACCTAGCGGAGCTGTTTTTCTAATTACAACACAATAGTTATCTCTACTAAAAGAACAGCCTTAGGGTCATCAATACCCACCCCCAGTTCCGCTGAACCCCCTCCCAAAATCACTACTTATTTTACAAACTTGAAGTAATTACTTGGTTTAAACTGATAACCCGAATTAATGAATCTCTTATAAACAGGCTTGTCTTTTGCTGAATAATCAATAGCCAACGGACTCGATTTTACCTCGTCTGAGAGCACTTCTGTCAAGTTGGTTTCTATCAATACCTCTGCAGGTTTAGTTTCTTTTAAAGCATTCTTTTTGGCTAAATAAGCGGCTGATGGCTTTACATAAGCTTTAGCTAATTCAATGTCTTCAAGAGAAATCGATTCGTTTTCATTTTTCAAAATATACTCAATGAATGTCGTTGCATATAAGTACTTTCTTTTACCATCATGGACAAATGATATGATGGTATAACCGTTAATATGTGCTTTAATTGGTTTGTTTCTTTGCCCAATTATTTCACCAGTTGCTCGGTTATATTTATAACCTTTAGCTTCTGCTATATTACATTTTTCGATTTTTATTAAATCTCTTCCTTCTTTGGTTTTAGGATTTTTTTTACCTTTTATAATTGATATTTTCATTTTTACTTGTTTTATTTTTTGTTTTATTTTTTTCGCTAAGGCACAAAGAAGCCACCTACCCATTTAAGGGCATTTTTGAGATAGACTTCAACTATGCTTTTGATTTGATTCTTTTCAGATTTGAAAAGAACACTGTTTCAATTTGGTTAAATTAAAAGAACCAATTAAGATTCTATAATTTAGGATTTGATATTTGACTTTATCATAAGCTTAAATTTTCATTCGTAAATTTCTAACTTACAAAAGTGGTTTTACGTTTAAACCAACTTCTTTCTTTTTTTGAAATTTTTTAACGTCTTAAAAAAATTCAACTTTTAACGTCTTAAAAGGGTCTTTAGAAAACAACTACTAGTTTGTCATTTCCACGTAGCAAAGATACGGTCAATACGTTACCAAACAAGGGGTAGAAAAATAGCTAAATCATTCATAGACAGCCAAAAATAGCTAACTAATTGATTTTCAAATCTAATTTCATACCGTTTTATATCAAGTCAAAAACTCTTCTAAAAATAACGTTTTGTTAACGTTTTATTTATATTTTGTTAACGTTTAATCAAGGTAAAATCTAAAATAAGAGACGTTTTTTGACTTCAAAAATCTATTTAAAAAGTCAAAAAACGTCAGGAAAAGATTTGAAGACTATAAACTAGTAAATTTTTATAACTAGTTCACTTTATTTAGTTTTTACACAATTCAAAATCGAAATCGAATAAACCAATTTCTTTACTATTGTCAATAATGATAATTATTCTATTGTCTTGAACCACAACAAAGAATTCTTTTACGTTTAAAATGTATCGTTTAAGAATTCTTTGCAATCGTGGATGATTTATTTTTCTAGTGGTATCGTAATGGAACTCAATCTTGGTTTCTTTTGGATGCAACCATTTTTCATCTACAATTGAAAAAACTTCAAATTTAGTAACTCCATAGAATTTTGCCATGTGAATATAAATTCTTGATAAGTTTACATCTTTCATAGTTATGCGAATTTTGGGTTATCTAACAACTCTTTTACTTTCTTTACCGTATTAGCAGAAACCTTATAATCTGATTCTGTTGATAATTTTGCTATTTGTCTAAGTGATAATGTAGGATTCGTTTTAAGAGCCTTTACTGTACGTTTATGTTTTGATAAAGTTACTTCTACCGAATCCATTGTACCCTCGTGTCTTCCTTTATATAGGAAAGGGTTTCTTAAACGAGCCGCCATTATCCCTTCTTTCTGACGCTCAAGAAGGCTAGTTTTTTCTAAGGAACTTAGCTCGCTTAGTATTGTGGTTATTAGATTAAATACAGGATTAGCTTTTCCATTTATCATTGATTCTAATCCTAGATTGTCGATTTTAACAACAACTCCTTTATCATAGAAGTATTGAAGTGTTTGAAGGACGTTGATAGTATTTCTTCCGCAGCGGTCAATACTATGAAAACTTAAATAATCAATTTCGCCAAACTCAATAGCTTCAATAAGCTTTTTCCCTTCTGGTCTTTCAGCAAATGGAATTGAACCACTTATTATATCAATGTATAAAGTTTCGTCAGGATGTGCTTTTGCAAGCTGACGCAGGTTAGTTTGATTTTTGGTGCTCTGGCGAATGTAACGTGCTTTTTTCATAATAGTTTGGTTTAAAGTAGAAAATTGTGTAAAAATAGGATGGTACTTATTGCACGGGTTTTATGATGCGTTTCCTTATTCTTTGAAATATTTGTTTTGTGAAGTGTATGACTATAGTCTAATATTTCACAAGGCGAGTTTAATACTTATTTCGTTCCCCCGCCAGCCTTTTATAAATTATTTTATTTTTTTTTCACGCTGCAGCTCCAGTAAATAGGGAGTTGTTATAAATAGTTGTTGTTTACCCACAGTAAAATCTGTCTTTCTTGACATGGGGAGATATTTATCAATAAACGATAAATATCATGTCAACAACTACAACACAAAACAACCAAGAAGGAATAAATGTATTATCATTATTTGATGGTATATCATGTGCCAAATTAGCTTTAGAAAAAGCTGGAATCAAAATCAATAAGTATTATAGTAGCGAAATCTGTCCAAATGCAATAGCCATTCAAAACCATCATTATAGTGGAAATCCTAGTTTTCATCAAATAGGTGATGTTAAAGCAGTTGATGCTAATGATTATCTAAACGTTGACTTTGTTATACTGGGAAGCCCATGTTTACAGCTTTCAAGTGTGAACTCAAAAGACCGCTCTGGATTAGAAGGACCTGATTCACGTCTTTTTTATGAGGCTGTTAGAATACTACAAGATTTAAAAACTAATCGACAATCAAATAAAAAGTTATACTTTTTGGTTGAGAACGTTTGGAGCATGAAAAAGAAAGATAAAGATTTATTCACCTCCGAATTGACAAATATATTTGAGGATACTCATCTTGTAATGATTAATTCAGCACAAGTTGCACCTGCAAACCGAAGACGCTTATACTGGACCAACATTCCTAATGTTGGAGTTCCTGAACCTCATCAAATTAAATACCAAGAAATAGTAGTTAATGGATATGTTGATAAGGAAAAAGCGAATGTTTTGTTAGGCAGCAACATCACACTTACCAATGGTATTTTCAGGTACTATAAAATGAATATTGGCAACCTTATATATAAGGACAAAGAATTTGCGGATTTATCAACCGAACAAAAACTATTAGCCTATCCATTTATACTTCATAAATCAGGTTACGAGGGAAAACCTAGGTCAGGATTTGACGAATATGATTTTCCTAATGGTTGTTATAGATTACCAAGTGTTTTAGAATGTGAAAGGCTTATGACCATTCCTGACGGATACGTTTCTGACGTACCAAGTGTTTCAAAAACAAATAAGCTGAAAGCTATTGGACTTGCAATGACTGTTGATGTCATTGCTAGTTTGGTGGAAAATTTTAAACATTAATACTATGAAGATAAAATTACAATCTGGGAAAAAAGTATTGGTAGAGGCATTCCACCTAACGGCTACCTATGGTGGATTATTAGTAGGTTCACCAACGATTCAATCTAACGAAATATTGATTAACCATCTAAGTTACCCAACAGGTTGGGGTGAAAGACCCTATATTTTAAAAAAGTCTGATATGTATTCTGATGAAAAAAATGTATTGAAACCTATTGTTTACAGTGTTTGGTTATCCTCTTCTGAAACAATTGACGATAATAAAAATCAGTTCGATGGGTGTGCACTAATTGTAATGTGGTTTGGCGATGACGAACCTAATAAAACAATGCATGATATTATTTTAGATGGTGTTAAAAATTTAGATTGGGATAAATTTGCTGAAAACTATCAATTTTAATAAAAAAAACTCCCTCTATAAAATTAATCAATAATTATTAATCAAACGAAACGATTTGACGTGTTTTATTTTGAAATTAACAAAAGGTGAACAGGACTTTTAGGATTTTTATCAAAATTAACTTTAACACCTTCGTGAAGATTTATGCAGTAAGCTTTTAATGAATTGGCATTTACGTCAGAAACCCAAAACCAAGAACCACTTCCTATGGAATTAAAAACGTTATGAATTTTTGCTGGGTAATATTTGTCATCATTAAAAAAACCTTCTCCTGCAGAATATTCAGAGTTGTATAATGATTTAATTTCATTATAGGTTGGAACTCTCCAATTTAAATTTTTTTCACTTATATTTTTTGAAAATAAGCATGCTTCATCAAAATTAAAATCTTTGTCTGGAGCTATATACCAATAATAATCGGTCTTTAAATCTTTAATACAATTATCATTGTATTTAATAAAATTATCGATTTGTTCTCCATTATTATTTGCTTCAATGTTTTCAGAGTTTTGAAAAGATTCCGCTGCTGGAGCATTTGCCATTTTGGATAAAGAATCAAGAGTTATTGAATCTTTTATAATTAATGAAGTAGATTTTTCAGAAACAGGAGCCGCAACTTTTGGAGGCTCAACTTCATTTTTTTCAGAATTATTTGAACTAAAAAACCAAGTTCCTAAAAAAATAAATATTATTATTACAAAGAAAACAGGAATATATTTTTTTAAATTATTATTATTTTCAATTTGACTGTCAATCTTGTCATTAATTTTATTATTTGTAAAATCAAAATCACAGAAATTACAAGTTTGACATTCCTTTTCAATAATACGATTACATGAAGGACATTCTTTTTCATCTTTACTAATAATGATTTCTTTCTTAATGATTTCATTATTAGTATTATGTTTAAATTCAGCATTTCCACATTCCATGCAAAATTTATCCTCCTTCAATGAATTTGCACCACATTTACAACAGATTTTTTCATTAGAATTAATAACATTATACCCTCCGTTAAAATTTGAATTATTTTCGCCAGAACTATTGTTTATATTATCAGAGTTTAATGATAATTTATCTTTAAGTTCTTGAAATTCATTTTCTGATATAATACCTGAATCAAGTAGTTCTTTAATTTTTAATAATTCATCTAGTTTATCCATAATATCATTATTTTTAAATTTTCTAACTAATAGAATCCTTTATTGTTTCTATTATTATTAATTTTATTATTTATTCATTAATAAGTTAATTTCCCAGTGCCTCTACAAGCTGAACATAGATGCCTTCCATTATAACCGCTAACATAACCCATACCATTACATCCTTCACAATTTGGACGATTTGAAAGGGATTGGCTAACTCTTTCTGGACTAGCTGAACCACACATATCACAGAACCCATTTACATAATGACCCATACAATTTGAACATACCTGACTATTAGTTGAACTTTGGGTATTTTCAATTGGGGCATAGCCATGTTTTTCAAGAATTGTATTATATTTTTGTTCTTGTTTCTGTCCTTCTATCATTGCACAATTTGGACTACATAATTCGGTTTGTATACTAGTATTTTGTTCCCAAACACCATCTATTTTATCATATCCATCACCTGTGAATTTTCGTCCACATATTTTACATATTGTCGAATTATTCTCTACTGAATTGTTAATTGAAGAACTGCTATTTGATTCTATTGTGGTATCTGGGGGCGTCTGAGTTGGAACATCACTATTGTCTTTATTCTTAACAAAGAAAAAAAATCCAAATAGTAAACAACATATAATAATTAATGTAGCAGCACTAAAAAGTTTAGGTTCTGTTCTTATTTCATTATCTAAATGAATTTGTTGATTTTTAGTGTTTTCTTGTATATTGTGATTGATAAAATTATGTTCTGTTCTTTCTTTAAATAATACCTCATTTTTAAATTTGGAATACTCATTTTCATTTAACAACCCCTTATCAAACAAATCTTTTATTTCTTTTAATTTTTCATATTTGTCCATGTTTCCAAATAAATTACAACCCTAACATCTGTTTTTTCTTTATATCAAACTCTTCTTGAGTAATATATCCTTTATCTTTAAATTCTGCTAATTTTTTAATATCATCATAAACATTTGCTTTTTCATCAACTTTTGATTTTTGCGATACTTCGTTGTTTAAATAATTATTATGATACTCATTGATTCCTTTGTTCTCTGAATTTAGAATTCTTTTGCAATTAGACATTTTTGACCAAAAAATAATTAAAAGAAAGAATGCGATTAAAAGTAATAATCCTATTACTATCATAAGCATGCTTGTCCCACCATTATTATTATCATCATATAAATTATTGATTTCAGAATAGGAATATGAAGGTAATATTGAAATACTATATATTAAATAGAAAAAGAACCCAATACTAATTAAACTATATGTTAATCCAGCATTTGCTCCAAACAAACTTTCATTATTATGATTTATTTTTTTATCTTCAAAATCATTTTTTAAAGTAGTAGTTATTTTTAAAATATGATTAAAGTGAAAAAAAAGACCTAAAATTGGTATGAAATAAAGCCAAACTTCGTATGGTTCAATTGTTCGATTTTTTGGTTTAGTTGCTTTAATTGTGTTTTGAAGTGTATTTATATACAAAAATGGTAATATAAATATTAGAATTAAAATTGAAATTACACAAAATAAAATTAATGATGAAAATTGTTCCATAGTTTATAAAATTTGGTTTAAAAAAGAAAATATGATACAATACCAATTAAAGAGCCTATTGTACCGAAAATTATTGATAATATTATTTGAATCATTCCATGCCCTAAACTACCACGTGAAATATTGATTATTCCGATAATTACTCCTGTAATTAATAGAAATATTGGTAATATAAACAATGACAATACAGATACTATATAGCCAGCTATAATAAGTCCAGATTCTTCATTTTGTTTTTTATTAGGATTTAAAGTATTTAAGCTAGTGTAATCAGGTTTTCTGTTTTTTATATTGGTAATTGGATAAGCACATTTCACACAAAATTGTGCATGTTCAGATATTTGGGTTCCACATTCTGGACAAAAAATTAATGCCATATTAGCCTAATATTGATATTAAAAAAACTATCAACCAAACCCAAAAATAGGATTGACTTTGTCTAAGTAAATCGGCTCTTTTATATAAATAAATTGGAACTAAAATAAGAACCCAAGAATTTATTTTGGTTGTATCAATTCCTAATTTTTTTAAATTATTCAAATCAATAGAACATAATATTATATTGAGACCTAATGTAGCCCACCAGAATTTTTCATAAGTATAATATTGACCTGTAATAGATGTAATAAACCCCTGAAGAAAACCTTGAAAAAAAAGACCGATTAAAGGAGCAAAAGCCAATATCCAAACAATTGTATTACTAACGTTAATGGAATTGTTTTTATAAGAATTGACTTCAATTTGATTATTGTAATCGCTTGTTTCATTGGCTAAACGGGTTTTTATAGGATAAGCACATTTTACGCACTGCTGAGCATATTCCGACACTTGAGTTCCACATTCTGGACAAAAAATTAAAGCCATAATTATTTGATAAATTTAACTCACAAAGTTAAATTATTTTTTATAAAAAAGTACTATAGTTAAATTAATCGTTAAATATCCAATGTATTAGCTTTATCCATTTTCAATTCTATTGCCTGTTCCTAATTAATGTAACAATTTGAACCATAATAATCCATTATTATCAAGCAATGTTATTAAGTTCTTTATTTTTTCAGTTGTTAATATTTGATAAAAATAGTTCATTTAACCAACATAAATGCTAGTCAATTATTAAACGTAGTGCATTAATGAGTTAGCGTTAACGAATTGGTCTATACTTTATCTCGAATTCACTAGTATTATCAACGATTATTCTTTGTGTCTTCGGGAACAAGCATGTGCTAGCGTGATAAAACAAATACGTGCTTATCTCTAAGTTGAGTAGTTATTTCTCCTTTTTTTATCAAAAAATTCTAAAAAAAAAATTCTAAAAAAAAATTTCACGAACAATATCAAAGACCACATATGACCACTACAGGCAGGTATATATTTAGGTGGTAACGGGAGGAAGGGCTGGTCTAGATTGAAGGATGCCCCATAACACAATTGTGTATCTATTCATAATAAATATCTTAAAGAAAATAACGTTCTGAACGAATGGATTATTCCATAGTTAATTAAAATTGACAAGATTAATCTAAGTGTACTTAATAGGTGGCAAAATGCTTGAAAATGCACGATTTTGCATTACTTAAAAAACAACAACCCTAGTAAAATAGGGGATTATTAAAAAAACAGAATTTCTGGCAGGCAAGAGGTAATCGGTTCGACTCCGATATTCTCCACCAGTAAATTCAAGCCTTACAGCAATGTGAGGCTTTTTTTATGGTATATATATGTTGATTATTTGTATGCAAATTTTGCATCTGAAATTTGTATCTATTTTCCGATACATTTTCTGGTACAAGAGTTAAAATTGTATAATGAAAGCGAGTTAATAATATAGTTTTCCCAAGCAATCAAAAAATTAACATTCTTTTTTTATCCATAGATACAATTTTATTGTACCTTTGAACGTACATTAAGAAGTACAACAAAAAATTATTATTATGAAAGCAGTATCCATTTCAACATTAAGAAAAAACATGAAAAGCTATTTTGATGAAGTGTCTGAATCATCAGAAATGTTAGTAGTTTCAAGAAATGACGAAGATGATGCCGTTGTAATTATATCCCTAAAGGAATACAATTCAATGACAGAAACACAACATCTTTTATCTACTAAAGCAAATAGAATAAGACTTACTGAATCTATACAACAAGCAGAAAAAGGCGAATTAAAGTCTTATAGTTTTGATGAATTAGAAACAGTTTAAGCATGGATATTAGCTTTACATCAAATGGTTGGGAAGATTTTGAATATTGGATAGATAACGACCCCGACACTGTAACTAGGATTAAAGATTTAATAAAATCTATACGTCAAGACTCATTTAGAGGATTAGGAAAACCTGAGCCGTTAAGGTATGATTTAAAAGGATATTGGTCTAGAAGAATCACTAGTGAACATCGAATTGTTTATAAGGTTTCAGGAACAAAAGGTGTTGACCAAAAATGTGTTATACTACAATGTAGATTTCACTATGACGATTAAAAAAAAAGCTCTTTGGGAGCTTTTTTATGCTTAATCATAAATTTATTGGGTGTACTAAATAGGTGGAAAAAATGCTTAAAAATATAATTTTACTATCTTTGATAATAACTTGATAAAGTTGCCGTTTTTAAAAGTAACTAAAAATTTCTAAATAAAATATGTTGTCAAAATATGGAAAATTACCTATTTGGAACAAAATTTGTGTTACTAGTTGTATATACAATATAATTTTCAATATGAAAAAAATTCTAATTTTAGCTGTATTTATTCTTAGTGTAAGTTTTGATTCCGTTCAAGATCCTGCATTTGATACTGGAGAATGGTTTAAATTTAGAATTCACTATGGACTAGTGACAGCTGGCTATGCTACTCTAGAAGTTAAGGAAGCCATAAAAAATAATAAAAAAGTTTACCACGCTATAGGAAAAGGCTATACAACAGGCATGTCTAAATGGTTTTTTAATGTAAATGACAACTATGAAACTTATTTTGATAAAGCTACTGGCAAACCATATCAATATGTAAGAAAAATTGATGAGGGTGGGTATACCAAAGATGAAGAAGGATTTTTTAATCAAGATCGAAATAATATTTTGGTGAAAGATTATAAAAATAATACCAACCAAACTTTTGCTACTTCGGAAAACATTCAGGATATTGTTTCAACTTTTTATTATCTAAGAAAACACCCTACGGTTAATAAACTTAAAGTTGGAGAATCAATTGCAATAGATATGTTTTTTGACCAAGAAACAACAAAATTTAAGTTAAAATATCTTGGTAAAGAAGATATAGACACTAAATTTGGTATCGTTCCTTGTATGATTTTTAAACCTTTAGTGCAATCCGGACGTGTTTTTAAAGAACAAGAAAGCGTAACCGTTTGGATTTCAGACGATGACAATAAAGTACCTGTGCGAATTAAAGCTAGTTTAGCTATTGGTTCATTAAAAGCCGATTTAGAATCTTTTAAAGGATTATCCAATCCATTTACAATAAAAGTTACACCATGACATTTGATACACCCAATTTAATTAAAGAATTAGAAAAAAAATTTGATGCTATTAATCAAAAAACCGATACCCATCTTGAAGGACTTCTTTGGTCTAAACCAATTACCTATTGGGATTATATTCAAACCGATGCGCTACTGAATTTGCAAACGCAAAGAACCGTATTGCCTGACGAAATGGTTTTTATTATGTACCATCAAGTCAACGAATTGTTGTTTAAAATGATACTGTGGGAAATAAATCAGGTGTGCCAATGTGAAAAACTAGAAACTAAATTCTTCACGGAAAGATTAATGCGCATAAGTCGCTATTTTGACATGCTCACAACATCTTTTGACATTATGGGCGACGGAATGGAAGTGGAGCAATACATGAAATTTAGAAATACTTTAACTCCAGCAAGCGGATTTCAAAGCGCACAATATAGATTAATAGAATTTGCTTCTACCGATTTAATTAATCTTATTGATTACCGTTTTAGAGCAACTATAGACCGCAATACTCCATATAATCATGCTTTTGAACATCTCTATTGGCAAGCTGCAGGTAAAGATTACAAAACAGGAGAAAAATCATTTTTAATCCTAGAATTTGAAAAAAAATACAAAGCAGAATTTTTGCGTTATATGGAGGAATACAACACCTCGAACCTTTGGCAAAAATTCAAGCAACTTCCAGAAGTAGATCAAAAAAACACCGAATTAATTACGGCTATGCGTCATTATGACACAACGGTAAACATAACATGGGTAATGGGCCATTTAAATGCTGCCAAAAAATATATTGAAAGCGGTCAAGGCTCTGGAGAAGCAACTGGTGGAAGCGACTGGAAAAAATACATGCACCCAAAATACCAAAGAAGAATATTTTTTCCCGAACTTTGGAGCGAAGACGAATTGAAAAATTGGGGAGAAAACTGTTAAAATATAATACAAGCATATTGAAAAAATTGGCACTTCTTTTATTGGTACTACTAACGCTAACTTCTTGTAAAAAATCGCAAGAAGATTTTGTAATTGAAGATGCTGAGCCTCAAAAACCTATCGTAGACTTTGGATTTCATTACGAAGACTTTAATGTGCATTACGATACCATCCAAAGTCAAGATACTTTTGAAAGAATCCTAAAGAAACAAAACCTTAACGGAAAAAAAGTTGAACAAATCATTCAAATTGTAAAAGATTCTTTTCCTCCAAGTGTTCGATTTAAAAGACCTTATGTATGTTTACGATCCAAAGACAGATACCATAAATTACAATATCTTATTTACCAACCCAATCGCATAGATTACTATTTAGTTGATTTAACTGATTCCATTGTTGGATACAAAAAAACAAGACCATTAACTTTCAAAACAAGAACGGTTGCTGGGGAACTAACAGGTTCGCTTACGCAAACGTTGCGCAGTATGAAAATCGAACCTACCTTATCTGGAAGGCTTACCAAAGTTTTTGCTTGGTCCATTGATTTTTTCAAATCCAGAAAAGGAGATAAATTTGCGCTCAGTTTTACCGAAAGATACATAAACGATACCGTTTATGATGGTGTAGATAGTTTGAGAGCTGCCTATTTTGAATATAAAGGCGAGAAAATTTATGCTTTTCCATTTGCCCAAGATCGAAACGGTAAAGTAGATTACTATGATGAAAAGGGCAAAGCATTAAAGAATTTCTTTTTGAAAGCACCATTGAAATTTGTAAATATAACCTCCCATTTTTCTAAAAATAGATTTCATCCCGTTCAATTAACTTGGAAAGCCCATAAAGGAACCGATTATGCTGCGCCAACGGGAACACCTATTATGACTACCGCAGCTGGAGTTGTAGAACAATCAGGATATTCTACAGGAAACGGAAATTTTGTAAAAGTAAAACACGATAAAACCTATTCTACTCAATATTTACACATGTCTCGTATTTTAGTGCGAAGAGGACAGCATGTTAAACAAGGAGAAATAATAGGTAAAGTTGGAAGTACTGGTTTGGCTACAGGACCTCATGTGTGTTACCGTTTCTGGAAAAACGGAGTGCAAGTAGATGCTTTGAAATTGAAACTACCCAATTCGCAAGTTATGGAAGGCAGAAATCTTCCAAGATTTAAAGAACAAATGCGCCCTTTGAAAAGAGAATTAGATAGTATTACTGATATTCGATTTAATAAGTAAAAAATTTTAAATTACTTACACTACAACGTTTGCATTCTTTTTTTCAGATATTTATTAGCAAAATCTTCGTTTTATCTACAATCTTTTATCTAATTTTGTCCTTCAAATCAACTCAATATGTCTTTACCGATTACCAATCCGACCAATACTAACGCTTGGCAAAATTTAAAAAAACATTTTTCTACTATGGAAAACAATTCCATTAAAGAAATGTTTCAAAAGGATGGAAGTAGAGCTGAAAAATTTCACATTAAATGGAAAGATTTTTTAGTAGATTTTTCTAAAAATAATATCAATCAAGAAACCCTTGATTTATTGTTGCAATTAACTGATGAGGTTAAGTTGAAGGAAGCCATTGCACAATATTTCAATGGAGATACCATCAACCAAACCGAAAATAGAGCGGTTTTGCACACTGCATTACGTGCACCCAAATCGGCTACTTTTTTAGTAGATGGAAAAAATGTGATGCCCGAAATATACGAAGTAAAACAAAGCATAGAAAAGTTCACTAACGAAATAACTTCTGGACACCGAACAGGATATACCGGAAAAGCCTTTACGGATGTTGTGAATATTGGTATTGGAGGTTCCGATCTTGGACCTGCAATGGTTGTGGAAGCATTACAATATTATAAAAATCATTTAAATGTTCATTTTGTTTCTAATGTAGATGGAGATCACGTTAATGAAATAATTAAGAAAATAAATCCAGAAACCACTCTTTTTGTAATTGTTTCTAAAACCTTTACCACGCAAGAAACACTTACCAATTCAGAAACCATTAGAACTTGGTTTTTACAATCGGCGAAACAAGAAGATGTTGCCAAACATTTTGTTGCTGTTTCTACTAATATTCAAAAAGTTACCAATTTCGGAATTGATTCCAACAATATTTTTCCAATGTGGGATTGGGTTGGAGGTCGTTTTTCTCTTTGGTCTGCAGTTGGATTGTCTATTAGTTTGGCAGTTGGTTTTGATAATTTTGACAAATTATTGAAAGGTGCCAACCAAATGGACGAACATTTTAAAAACGAATCGTTTGATAATAACATTCCGGTTATATTAGCCTTACTTAGTGTTTGGTACAATAACTTTTTTGGAGCCGAAAGTGAAGCTATCATTCCATACACTCAATATTTACAAAAGCTAGCTCCTTACTTACAACAAGGAATTATGGAAAGCAATGGAAAAAGTATCGGTAGAGATGGCAAACCTGTGAATTATCAAACTGGAACCATTATTTGGGGAGAACCAGGGACCAATTCGCAACACGCCTTTTTTCAATTAATCCATCAGGGAACTAAGTTAATACCTACCGATTTTATTGGATTTGTAACTCCTTTATATGGTAATGAAGACCACCACAATAAATTGATGTCTAATTTCTTTGCACAAACCGAAGCACTTTTGAATGGCAAAACTGCTGAACAAGTGCAAGCGGAGTTTGATAAACAAGAAATGGATGCATCGAAAGCAAATTATTTAAAACCTTTTAAAGTTTTTACTGGCAATAAACCTACTAATACGTTATTAATACAAAAATTAACTCCCGAAAGTTTAGGTTCTCTAGTGGCCATGTACGAACATAAAATATTCGTTCAAGGAATTATTTGGAATATCTTCAGTTATGATCAATGGGGAGTAGAATTAGGGAAGCAATTGGCTAATTCAATACTTGAAGAAATTAATAAAAAAAATGTTGCGGAGCATGATAGTTCTACTATTTTACTATTAAAACATTTCTTAAAAAAATAATATAAATTAAAATAAAATTTTTAACCTCAATATTTGTAAAAACTTTGAGGTTTTTTTATGAATTTCATAAAATAGATAGTAATAATTTATCCTATTTTCTTATAACTTTATTAATGTAAGAATAATGCACTAAAAATAGTTTTGTTAACATTTAATTAACGCCTTCAGAAGAATAAAATAGGAATTTTGCATAAAATTATTTAAAAACAAAACAACATGAAAAAAAGTACAATTAATTTATTTTCGATTATGTTTCTTTTAGTGGCTACAACCATGTTTTCACAAGGAAAAATTAAAGGAACGGTATCGGATAGTGAGCTTAACGGCGCTTTGCCAGGTGTAAATGTTCTAGTTAAAGGTTCTACTACTGGAGCCTCAACAGACATAGATGGTAAATTTCTTTTAAATACTACTGCAACTTCTGGTCAAGTAGTTATTTCTTACGTTGGATTTCAATCGCAAACGGTAAGTTTTTCAGTTAAAAAAGGAGAAACTGTTGATTTAGGTTCTATTAAATTGGTTTCTAATTCTAGCAAATTAGAAGAAGTGGTAATAAAAAGTAGCTTGCTAGAAATAGCTAAAGACAGAAAAACTCCGGTTGCTGTTTCTACAATTAGAGCTTCTGAAATTCAACAAAAACTTGGAAATCAAGAATTTCCTGAAATTTTAGCTAATACTCCTTCGGTTTATGCAAGTAAATCAGGTGGTGGTTTTGGAGATTCAAGAGTAGTAATTCGTGGATTTGATCAAAAAAACATTGCGGTTATGATTAACGGAGTTCCTGTAAACGACATGGAAAACAGCTCTGTTTACTGGAGTAACTGGGCAGGATTGTCTGATGTAACTTCTGCTATGCAAGTACAAAGAGGTTTAGGTTCATCTAAAATTGTAAATTCCTCTGTTGGAGGAACTATCAATGTAGTAACTAGAACTTCCGATATGAAAGAAGGCGGATCGGTTTCTACAATGGTGGCAAACAACAACTTTTTGAAAACTGGAATTTCTTATAATACTGGTAAAATGAAAAATGGTTTATCTGCGTCTATTTTGTTAAGTCAAACAAATGGAAATGAATATGTAAATGGAACACGTTTTGAAGCTGCTAATTATTTTATTGCTTTAGGATACCAAATTAATAAAAAGAATGATGTTCAATTCACTTTTACAGGAGCACCCCAATGGCACGATCAAAGAGGGACTTCTCCAACTATCGCTCAATATTTACAATATGGCACTGATGGTGAGCCAAACAGAAAATTAAATTTAGATGCTGGAACATTAAACGGTAATGCTTTCAACATGAGAACTAATTACTACCACAAACCAGTAGCTTCCTTAAATTGGGATTATAAAATCTCAGAAAAAACTAAATTCTCTTCAGTACTTTACGGTTCTTGGGGACGTGGTGGTGGAACAGGTGCAAATGGTGTAGCAAGAGGAAATGCTTATACAAGTTCATTGTTTACAAATGCAGATGGTTCAAGAAACTATGATAATATTCAAGCTTGGAACACAGGACAATTATCACTTCCAACTGCAGCAGCTCCTACAGGTGCAGTAGCTCCAAGATCTTTGACAGGCGGAGAGTATATTAACTTCTCTAGTACTTCTACAGATCTTACAAATGGTTTTTCTAAAATTGCATCAACTAATTCTCATAACTGGTATGGTGGAGTTGCAAGTTTAAACACAAAATTAACTAATGAATTGACTTTAGATTTCGGAGTTGATATGAGAACTTATAAAGGAATTCATTTTCAAACGGTTAATGATTTAATTGGTGCTGCAGGATATAAAGATGTTTTAACTGCAACAAATGGAAATATTAATTTTGCCAATCAAATTATTAAGGCTACTTACGATGCTAGACCAAATTTAAACCCACTTTGGAATACCGATTACCAACAAAAAGTGAACTATTATAACGATAGTAAAGTAAATTGGTTGGGGGCATTTACCCAATTAGAATATTCTAAAAATAATTTAACTGCATTTATTCAAGGTGCTGTTTCACAACAAGGATATAAAAGAATTGATCATTTTAGATTTACTGATGCTAGTGGTGACCAAGAAACAAGTTTTAAAAATATACTTGGTGGAAATGTAAAAGTTGGATTAAATTATAACATCAACGGTCATAATAATATATTTGTAAATTCTGGTTATTATTCTAAACAACCATTTATGAATGCTGTTTATCCACAAAATAGAAATTTCGTAAATAGTAATTTAACTAACGAGAAAATATTAGGAGTAGAATTAGGTTATGGTTACCGTTCTGCTAAATTCAACGCTAATTTAAATGTTTACAGAACTACTTGGAAAGATAGATTTCAAACTGTTTCAGATGTTACTAAAATAGCAGGTTCAACTACAATTAATGAAAATCAAGATGGATATTTTTCTTTCTCTGGAATTAATGAAACACACCAAGGGGTTGAATTGGATTTGAATTACAAGCCATTTGAAAAATTAGCTATTAATGGTATGGTTTCTGTTGGAGATTACCATTATGATGGTAATGCTTCTTCTACTAGATATACTGTAACTAATGAAGCTTTTGGTAATGATGCTGTTGCTAAAACATTATTTTTAGATAGAGTAAAAGTAGGTAATGCTCCTCAAACTACTGCTTCTATTGGAGCAACGTATGAAGTAGTAAAAAGAGTAAAAGTAGATGCTAATTACAGATATACGGAAAGAAATTATGCAAACATGACTCCTACAAATTTTCAAACAGATCTAAACAAAGGAGTATTACAACTACCTTCTTTTGGTTTAGTTGATGCAGGTTTCTCTTATAAAATGTTAGTAGGTAAAGGAAAATCAGACTCTGTTAATTTCAGATTAAACGTAAATAACTTATTAGATACAACTTATATTTCAGAAGCAAACTCTAATATTTTTGCAAATGACATCAAGTCTGGCGCACAAACATATGAACAAGCTGGCGCTATTTATAAAGGATTAGCAACTGCAAATCAAGTATACTTCGGATTTGGAAGAACTTGGAACTTCGGAATTTCTTACAATTTCTAAGAAAGTTTCTTAAAATAATGGAGGCCGTTTCACATTGTGAAACGGCCTCTTTTTTTATTCAAAAAAATCCTAAGATTTAGATACTTCGAGGAAACCTAATTAATAGAAATTAACTAATTTTCAGCAACCAATTTTTTATAGAAACTTCATTTTCTATAATGGTTTTTAATTCGGAGATCTTAACTCTATCTTGTTTCATAGAATCTCTATGGCGAATAGTTACTGTTTGGTCTTCTAAAGTCTGATGATCCACTGTAATACAAAATGGTGTACCTAGAGCATCTTGTCGTCTGTAGCGTCTTCCTACTGCGTCTTTCTCATCATAAGTTACATTGAAATCCCATTTCAATTCATCTATAATATTATGAGCAATTTCTGGAAGCCCATCTTTTTTTACTAACGGAAAAACAGCCGCTTTGGTTGGGGCCAATACTGATGGCAATTGCAATACCGTTCTAGTAGAACCATCTTCAAGAGCTTCTTCTTTTAAAGCAGTAGAAAAAACGGCTAAAAACATACGGTCTAATCCTACCGAAGTTTCCACAACATACGGTGTATAGTTTACATTTTCATCAGTATCAAAATATTGTAATTTTCTACCAGAAAATTGTTCGTGTGCTTTTAAATCGAAGTCGGTACGAGAGTGAATTCCTTCTAGTTCTTTAAATCCAAATGGGAAATTGAATTCAATATCGGCAGCAGCATTTGCATAATGCGCTAATTTTTCGTGATCATGAAAACGGTAATTTTCTCTTCCTAAACCTAGTGACAAATGCCAGTTCAACCTAGTGGTTTTCCAGTATTCATACCATTTCATTTCTTCGCCTGGTTTTACGAAAAATTGCATTTCCATTTGTTCAAATTCCCGCATACGGAAAATAAATTGACGGGCAACAATTTCATTTCTAAAGGCTTTACCAGTTTGTGCAATTCCAAACGGAATTTTCATTCGCCCTGATTTTTGAACGTTTAAGAAATTTACAAAAATACCTTGAGCTGTTTCTGGACGAAGGTATAAATCCATTGCAGTATCTGCAGAAGCACCTAGTTTGGTTCCGAACATCAAGTTAAACTGACGTACTTCGGTCCAGTTTCTAGAACCAGTTTCAGGATCGGCAATTTCTAGTTCTTCAATTAATGCTTTCACATCTTCAAGATCTCCAGCACCTAAAGAACGTCCCATTCTTTCTAGAATCTCTCTTTCTTTTGCAAGATATTCAACCACTCTAGTATTGGTGGTAATAAATTCTTGTTCGTTGAAGGCATCCCCAAAACGTGCTTTGGCTTTTTCAATTTCTTTTTTGGCTTTCAGGTTTAATTTTTCGGCATAATCCTCAATTAAAACGTCGGCACGGTATCTTTTTTTGGAATCTTTGTTGTCAATTATTGGATCGTTAAATGCATCTACGTGGCCAGAAGCCTTCCAAGTGGTAGGGTGCATCAAGATTGCTGCATCAAGGCCAACAATGTTTTCGTGCAT
>CANGCT010000047.1 GCA_947452415.1 Flavobacteriaceae bacterium | reverse complement strand
TTCATTTGTAACTTTCATCATTTCATCAATTTGTCCAATCCGAAGATTCGGGTTTGGGAGTGCAAAGATATAAATTTATTGTAAAACAAAAAGCCTTATCAGTATTTTTTTGTTTACAACTGTTTTTCTTTTGTTTTTAATGGGTTTTTTACCAATATTTCATATTCATTTCTAGAGTTATAAATATCTATAGCAAGGTAAACAGCTTCTTTAAAAGAACCAAAATCGGCAATACCTTTTCCTGCAATTTCATAAGCAGTTCCATGATCTGGCGACGTTCTTATCTTGTTCAATCCTGCGGTATAGTTAACTCCGGAGCCAAAAGATAAGGTTTTAAATGGTATTAATCCTTGGTCGTGGTAGGAAGCAATTACGGCATCGTATTTTTCATATTGACCACTTCCAAAAAAACCATCGGCAGAATATGGACCAAAAGCGAAAATTCCTTTTTCAAATAATTTTTTTATGGTTGGCTTGATTATTTTTTCTTCTTCGTTTCCAATTACACCATTATCGCCTGCATGCGGATTTAATCCTAATATTGCAATTTTGGGTTTTGTAATATTAAAATCTTGTTTTAAAGATTTATTTATGGTTTCAATCTTTTGGATTATCAGTTTTTCTGTTAGATGTTTTGCCACATCGGCAACAGGAACATGATCGGTAAATAATCCTACTCTTAAGTTATCTTGCACCATAAACATCAAGGCATTGCCTTCTAATTCTTGGTCTAAATAATCGGTATGTCCTGGAAATTTAAAATCTTCCGATTGAATGTTGTTTTTATTTATTGGAGCTGTAACTAAAACGTCTACCAAACCTTCTTTTAATGCAGCTGTTGCAGCCACGAAAGATTTTATAGCATAATTTCCAACAGTTTCGTTATTTTGACCAAAATTAATGTCTACTCCTTCTTTCCAAACGTTTAAAACATTTATTTTTCCTTTAACTAATTGGTCTATTCGGTCAATTCCGTGTAAGGCCGCTTCCGAATTAAGGTTCTTTTTTATAAATGAAAGTATTTTGACATTAGCAAAAATAACAGGCGTGCAAAGCTCTAACATTCGAGTGTCCTCAAAGGTTTTTAATATTACTTCACTTCCAATACCGTTTAAATCTCCTATTGAAATTCCAACAATTATATTTTCTGCTTTTTTCATGGAGGTTATTTCTTATTTATTGCTAATTTTGAAGTGCAAATTTAGTAAATTAAAACGACAAATGTTTACAGGAATAATTGAAACCCTCGGAATTATAAAAGACCTTAAAAAACAAGATGGAAACCTACATATTAACGTAAGTTCTTCGTTATTAAACGAATTGAAAATTGATCAAAGTGTGGCGCATAATGGGGTATGTCTAACGGTTGTTACAATAGAAAACGACACGTATACCGTTACAGCAATTCAAGAAACTATTGCTAAAACGAATGTTGGCGACTGGAAAATAAACGATGTTGTAAATTTAGAACGAGCAATGAAACTTGGTGATAGATTAGACGGACACTTAGTTCAAGGCCATGTAGATCAAATAGGAATTTGCAAATCGGTGGAGGAAACTAATGGAAGTTGGGCTTTTACTTTTGAATATGATGCCTCATTGCACAATATCACAATTGAAAAAGGTTCCATAACCGTTAATGGCGTGAGTTTAACAGTAGTGAATTCTAAAACCAACGAATTTAGTGTGGCTATAATTCCGTATACCTATGAACATACCAATTTTAATTCTTTTAAAGTAGGAACTAAAGTAAATCTTGAATTTGATGTTATTGGAAAATATGTTTCAAAATTACATTCCATTAGATAAAAAACTTTAATAATTACTCCATCCCATCAATTTTCACATTCATTTTTCCAGTAGTAGTTATGAATGCGATGATGGCTTCGTTAGTAAGTTCTACTTTTTCAAATTCAAAATCATTCAAGATGCCGTTTACAAATACTCCTTTCATAGGGGAGTAATTGTTTAAATAAGGCGCTAACCTTTTCTTTCCTTCCTCCAGATTTTCTTTAATAGAATACCTGCAATTTTCTTGGATTTTCTTCAAAATTACGCCTTGTAAAAGCCAGTTGGCGGTTTTGGTTAATAAGCCTTTGGTGTTCAATACATAATCTATTTGTTCAAAATAAATTTCTTTGGTAATGGTATTGTAATTTGGAATTCCGCTTAAATAAATCGTCCCGTTAAGGCTTCCGGTCATGTCTAGCGCAATAATCATTCGGCCGTCTTTTGCCCACAAATCTACCTTTTGTACTACAATTTTTCGGCTACCAGAAGCAAATTCCTTTCCTTGAAAGTTGTTTGTAATTATGCGCGAAGCACTTTTATAGGTGGATATTGCTGCTATAGAAGCAGTCGTTTTTTCAGGTACTTTGGTAACAGGTTTAAAAGACACTGCGTCTTTATTAAAGCTCGTGCTAGGTTGTTGTCCTACCATAGTTTGCATGGTACATTTTAAACCCAAATCCATAGAAATTTTACTTTTTTGCACTACTGCATCCGTTACATATACTTCTATCGGATTCAATTTAAACCAAGTTTCATATTCCACACTGGTTTGAAATGGCGTACTCATCGTTTGTAAAACATTCAATACATAAGGTTTGAAATCACAGGATTTTTCAATAGCATCATCAATTTTTTTAGCCATTTTCGATTTAAAAATAGACAACGTAGGATTGATAATATAGGTAATAGGCACTTTTCTTCCAGCAACTAATATCGTTGGACTTTCACTCCAATCAAAACTTTCAATGATTGATGTGGTATTCATTTTCCAATTGGATAATTTAGCATCACTTAATAATGTAATGGTTCCGTTTAATTCTATTTCGCGGGTATCGTTAAGCCCAATGAAATCGGTACCATATTTAAACTTTGCCCAAATTTTCAAGGGTAAGACCGATTCTATTTTGCCTTCTTTTTCTATTAATTTTATTGGAGCCGTTTTCCAAATTTTCATTTCGGTTTTGTCGTCTTCCAATACTGCATCTTCATAGATTAAGCCATTTAAAGATTTATTTAGTTGGCTCTCTATTTCTTTTAGCGAAATTTCTAATGGCATACTCACGAAGGAAGTGGTCGTGTTATAGGCCATAGCAACATTTTTGGAAGGTTCTGGTTTTAATGCTGCAATTTTATTGGCAGAAGAACAACTAGAAACTATTAATATTAAAATAATAGCGTTTAAAAAGGTAAAAATCTTTTTCATTTTGGTTTTCAAAATTAATTTTGCGACGAATGTAACAAAATTACACAATTAACGTCAGATAGATTAGCGATTATTTAGTGGCTTAATTATAAAACGATTAAATTTGCACAAGATTTTCACTATTGAAAATGTAGGACTATGAAAAAAATAATATTTAATCTGATTTTGGTGGCTTTGTTGTTTGTGGGAATCACCACTTCAGCTCAGACCAAAAAATGGACACTGCAAGAGTGTGTGGATTATGCCATAAAAAATAACATTTCCATTCAACAATCGGAATTGGATTTGAAATCAACCGCTATCGGTAAGAAGTCCGCTATTGGTAGTTTTTTGCCAAGCATCAATGCTAATGCTTCCCATTCTTGGAACATAGGTTTAAATCAAAATATAACTACTGGTTTATTACAAAACCAAACTACTCAGTTTACTTCTGCAGGATTGAATTCCAATATTACCATCTATAATGGATTGCAAAATCAGAATAAATTGCGAAAAGCCAATCTATCTATCATCGCTGCGCAATACCAAGTTTCTAAAATGAAAGACGATATTTCGTTGAATGTTGCCAATGCTTTTTTACAAATTTTGTTTAACAAAGAAAATTTGAAAGTTCAAAAAGAGCAATTGTCTAACGATGAAAAGCAACAAAAAAAGAGTGAAGAATTGGTTGCTGCTGGTGTTGTTGCTAGAGGCGATTTACTAGATGTGAAAGCAACTGTGGCTCTAGACAAACAAAAGGTAATTGCTGCCGAAAATAATTTGTTTTTATCCAATTTGAGTTTAGCACAATTACTTCAAATAGAAGATTTTCAAACTTTTGACATTGCCGATGTAGATTATCAAGCATCCTCTAGCGCTACCATGCTAGAAAAACCAGAAACCATTGTTGAAAAAGCAAAACTAGATAGGGTAGAACTTAAAATTGCCAAAGCCAATTTAGAGCTAGCCCAAAAAGATTTACAAATTTCCAAAGGAGCATTCCAACCAAGTTTAACAGGTTTCTATAGTTTTAGTTCTAGAGTTAGTTATTCGGACAGAATTCTAGGGGTGGATGGAAATGGAGTTCCTATTCTTTCAGGACCACTTCCGTTTTTTGATCAATTTAGTAATAATAAAGGACATAATTTTGGAGTGCAGTTAAACATTCCAATATTGAATGGCTTTTCTGCCAAAAACAATGTAGATCGTTTTAAAATTGCTTTAGACCGTTCTAAAATTAGTGAAAAACAAGCAGTTTTAGATTTGGAACGCAATGTATATACTGCCATAACCAATGCTCAAGGAGCTTTAAATGCTTATGAAGCAGCCGTTGCAGCATTTGATGCTAGAAAAGAGGCTTTTAATTATGCTAAAGAAAAATTCGCAGTTGGAATGATGAATAGTTTTGATTATACCCAATCGCAAACCTTATTCACCAATGCCCAATCAGAAGTTCTTAGAACTAAATACGATTACATCTTTAAAGTTAAAATAGTAGAATTTTATTTTGGAATACCTATCACAGAAAAATTATAACACCATGTCAAAAAAGAAAGTTTACATTATTATTGGAATTATTGTAGCATTAATTATTGCCTTAATTGCGCTGTCTAAAGCGGGAGTTTTAGGTGATAATGACAAATCTATTGAAGTTGAAACAGCTAAAGCTAACGAAATTACTATTGTAGAAACGGTTTCTGCTACAGGTAAAATTCAACCAGAAATTGAAGTGAAAATATCTTCTCAAGTTTCAGGTGAAATTATCGACTTGCCTATTAAAGAAGGTCAAGTGGTTAAGAAAGGGGATTTGTTAGTTAAAATAAATCCTGATTTATATACTTCAGGTCTAAATCGTTCCGTTTCAAATTATTCTGGAACTAAATCTGGATTGAACCAAGCGGATGCCTCTTTTAAAGAAGCACAAGCAAGTTACCAAAGAAACAAAACTTTATTTGATAAAGGAATTATCTCTAAATCCGATTGGGATAAAGCAACTGCAGCTTTTGAAGTAGCTAAAGCAAATAAACAAACTGCTTATTACAATGTGCAAAGTGCTTCGGCATCCGTAAAAGAAGCCAAAGATAACTTAGGTAGAACGACTATTTATTCTCCAAATGATGGAACTATTTCTAAATTAAGTGTAGAATTAGGGGAAAGAATTTTAGGTACCCAACAAATGGCTGGTACTGAATTGTTGCGTGTTGCGAACCTAAACAACATGGAGGTTGAAGTAGATGTAAATGAAAACGACATCGTTAAAATTAACATTGGTGACGAAACTAAAATTCAAGTAGATGCCTATTTGAAAAAGGAATTTAAAGGAATTGTAACTAGTATTTCTAACTCGGCTAGTTCTACTACTACAGCCGATCAGGTTACTAATTTTAAAGTAAAAGTTAGAATCCTTAAAGAATCATATATGGATTTGATTCAAGGAAAACCAGCAACTTATTCTCCGTTTAGACCAGGAATGACTGCAACGGTAGATATTATCACTACTAGAAAAGAGAATGTAATTGGAATACCAATTAGTTCGGTAGTAATAAAATCCGACACTACTGCAACTAACAAAATAGAAGCGGTAGAAGATAAAGAAGGAGACAAAGTGAGAACCAAAAGCGATAAAAAACTAGAATGTGTTTTTGTTAAAGTTGGCGATAAGGCTAAGATTAGAATTGTAAAAACAGGAATTCAAGACGATACTAACATTGAAATTTTATCCGGCTTGAAAAAAGGAGACGAAGTTATTACAGGACCTTATGTTACAGTTTCTAAAGACTTAAATTCGGGTGATAAAGTAAAAATTTCTTCTTTAAAGGATAAAGAAAAAGTCAAAAAATAATCTTTTTTAGTAGATAATTATGACTTACATTCTTAATATAGAAACAGCTACCAAAAATTGTTCGGTATCTTTAGCTGCCGATGGAAAGACCATTAGTTGTTTAGAAATTGCCGAACTAGGCTATTCGCATGCTGAGAAATTGCATCTTTTTATTGAAGAAGTAATTAGCGATGCAGGAATTTCTTTAAACGATTTAAAATCAATTGCCGTAAGTCAAGGTCCTGGTTCTTACACCGGATTGCGAATAGGAGTTTCTGCAGCCAAAGGAATGAGCTACGCACTTCAAATACCTTTAATAGCGGTTGATACTTTAGAGTCTTTAGCGCGGCAAGTAGCTGCTGAGGATGGTTTAATCGTTCCAATGATTGATGCTAGAAGAATGGAAGTCTATAGCGCTATCTTTAATTCTGATAAAGAAAAGATTCGTGAAGTGCAGGCAGAAATAATTACTGAAGAAAGTTTTGCAGATATTTCGGAAACAGTTTATTTTATTGGCGATAGCAATGAAAAAGTAAAATCTACATTAAAGAAATCCAATTTTGTTTTTCTTGAAGGCATTGCATATCCCTCGGCTAAAGAAATGAGTTGTATTTCGTATAAAAAATTCCAAGAAAAAGATTTTGTTGATGTGGCTTATTTTGAACCTTATTATTTAAAGGATTTTATGTTTGCCAAATAATTTTATTTGGAAATACCTCTCACAAAAGGCTGTATTGAAATCCCTTTTTCTTCAAAAGCAGATTTACAGTTTTCTAATATATCCGAAGAAACAGTACCAAAATCTTCATTTTTTGTCCAAGGTCGTATGGCTAAATGAATTGCAGTATCAGTTAAATCTTTCACTATTACTAAAGGCTCTGGAGATTTTAGGATTTTAGAATGGTTTATCATAACTTCTTGCACAATTTCTTTTGCCAATTTTATATCCGTTTCATACGAAAGTGAAAATACTAAATCAACTCTTCGCATTCCAGCAACAGAAAAATTAGTGATAATTCCGTTGGATAATATTCCATTCGGAATAAAAATTGTTTGATTGTTAGCAGAAAGTAATTTGGTTACAAATATTTGAATTTCTGAAACCGTTCCGATTACACCTTGTGCTTCTATGGTGTCTCCAACTTTAAAGGGTTTGAATAAGATTATGAGCATTCCTCCTGCAAAGTTTGATAATGAGCCTTGTAAGGATAAACCAATAGCTAACCCTGCGGCTCCAAGTATTGCAACGAACGAAGAGGTTTCAATTCCTAATTTGGAAATAAAACTAACAAAAAGTAAAACCCTCAAAACCCAAATTAATATATCGGCTAAGAATTTAGATAGAGTAGGGTCTAAGTCCCGTTTCACCATTATTTTTTTCGCCATTTTATTGATGAATCGAATAGCGTATATTCCTACAATTAATATTACAAAAGCAGAAATTAGTTTTGGCGAATAGTCTAAAAGGACTTTTATAAATCCTTCTGAATAATCTTTGATGGTATTGATGTATAGTAGTTTTCCCATAATAAAAAAATCACACCTTAAAGTGTGATTTATGTTTTACAAAGATAGTAATTTTCTGAAATTAATCTGCATCTTCTTCTACTCGGTTTGGTTCTTCTTTTATAGGGGTTGCCGCTTCAGAATTTGAATCTTCAGCATAAGAACTTACTTTTTCTTTTGCGGTTTCTACGGCATTTCCAGCCATTTCTTCTGCCTTGTCAGTTAATTCACCTGCTTTTTCTTTAATAGTGTCTACAACGCTATCTATTGCTTCACTAGCTCCGGGAATATATTCTACAACTTTTTCTTTAGCAGTGTCTAGATATTCTTCTGCTTTATCCATTAAAGGCGCGGCTTCCTCCTTGGCTTTTGCAATAGCATCTTCTGCTAAATCGCCTGCTTTGTCGGTTAATGATTCTTTGGTTCCTTTTGATGAACCAAATAAATTTTTAAATAAATTTCCAAATCCCATAATTTTCTTTTTATTAGTTGTTATTACTCAATTTCAAAACTCAATTTTAAGTTTACCCTATATTCCACAATTTTTCCATCTTTTACAATGGCACTTTGCTCTTGTAAATATACAGAGCGAATGTGTTTTAAGGATTTTGCAGCTTGATCGACTGCTTTTTGTGTTGCATCCTCCCAGTTTTTCTCTGAACTTGCAAGTACTTCAATAACTTTTAATACTGCCATGATTTCTAAAATATATGTAATAAAGTTACAAATTTTTTTAGTACGACAAAAAAATATTTGGATTTTTTTTAAAAATTAACCATGGTATACTCGAGAAGCAACAATAGCGCCTTCCTTAATTTCTAAAACTTCTGCTACTAGTATATTTTCTTCGTGGTCTACTAATCGGAGGTATTCCATGAAAACACGCTCAGAATTTGCAGTTAATGAAGTTACTTTGTATTGCAGTGAAGGCAAACGATTAAATGAATCTTCCCACCATTGGCGTAAGGCATCTTTGCCGGTTACTAATCCATTAGTTTCGGGATGTCTTAGTTTTAATTTCGGACTAAAATGTTCGGCATCTTCATCGTAAAGGGATAAAAGTTTTTCTAGATTGTGCGAATTAAATGCATCAAACCAAGCATGTGCTATGGACAGATTTTTTTGTGTAACCATATTGGAAAAAAAACCACAGGGTGCGTGGTTATATGTTTTTAATATTAATGATTTCTTGTTCGGTTAGGGGTCTCCAATTTCCTCTAGGAAGGTTTTTCTTGGTTAATCCTGCAAAAGAAACGCGATCTACTTTAATAACCGTGTATTTGAAATTTTCAAAAATTGCTCTAACTACTTTTACATTGGGAGTTCTCAATTTGATCCCAATTTCATTTTTTGGTTCGTTTTCAATGTAACTGATATCGTCTACAAATAAACGGTGCCCGTCTAAAGTCACACCTGTATTTATTTTTTCTAAATCTTCAAATTTCAAATTTTTATCTAAAGTTACTTGATAGATTTTTGGAGATTTTTGATTTGGCAAACCAAATTTTCTAATAATATCCGTATCATTAGTAAACATCAATAATCCTGTAGTGTTTTTGTCCATTCTTCCAACAGGAAACAAATTAGAAGTGGAAGCCCCTTTTATCAGCTCTAGTACATTTCTGTGTTCTAATTCTTCTAACGAAGTGGTGAAATTTTTAGGTTTGTTTAGTACAAAATATTCTTTTCTTTCTGGCATTAAGGTAGCACCATCAAAGTTTACAACATCTCCAGGTTTAATTTTGTAACCCATTTCTGTAACTGGAATACCATTTACTTTTACATTTCCCGATTGGATGTATATATCTGCATCTCTACGAGAGCAAGCACCAGAATTTGCTATATATTTATTCAATCGAATTTCATCTGATTTTATTGGTTTTGGGGTATTTGGTGATTCTTTTTTAACGACAGGTTTTCTGTTTTGAGAACGTTTATCCATAGCTGGTTTAGATGCAGAAGTAGATTTTTTTCTATCTGCAGAAGGTTTGCTTGGTCCCGGTCGTTTTTTATTGGAATTATTCATGCTTTTTAATTTTTGCAAAGATACTCTTTTTGGTCGTAACTATGGTTAATATTATGAAGCAAGGGTTTTTAGAAATCTTGGGATAGTATTGGATACTTATTTCCTAAAATTTCGAATAGAACTTTAGGGTTAGTGTTGGTGTAAAAGATACTGTTACTTGGAGTCAAATTTTCTCTTAAACCAATCGATTCTTCAAGTATTTTTTTGGTTTGTTTTGCTACTGCTTCACCTGAGTCAATAATAGAAATGTTTTCAGGCAGTATTTTTTTTATTTGTGGAATCAAATAGGGGTAGTGGCTACATCCTAACACAAGGTAATCAATATTAGACTGTGCCATTGGTGTAAGGTATTTATGTAATAATTCATTCATTTCTACAGAATCAATTTGCCCATTTTCTATCAGTTCCACTAAGCCATAGCCAATTTGTTCTAGGATTTGAATGTCCTGAAATTGTTCTACATTTTTATAAAATAATTCACTATTTAAGGTTCCTTTGGTAGCCAGAATTCCAATTTTTTGGGTTTTAGAATGCAAAGCTGCTGGCTTTATTGCAGGTTCAATGCCAATAAAAGGCACCTTGTATCTAGCGCGTAATTCTTTTATGGCATTTGTAGTTGCAGTATTGCAAGCTACCACAATTAATTTGCAATTTTTTTCTAAAAGAAATTCAGTATTCTTACAACTAAGATAAAGGATCTCTTCTTTGGATTTTTGACCATAAGGCGCATTTTTACTATCTGCTAGATAAATTGTGTCTTCATTTGGAAGTAAAAGATGAATTTCTTTCCAAATGGATGTTCCACCAATGCCCGAATCAAAAAGTCCAATAGGATTGTTGTTTTCCATAAAACAAATGTAAAAAAAAACTGCTCAAATAAATTGAACAGTTTTAGTTTTTTTTGATTTTGAATTAGATTAAAATCCTAAATCTTTTTTTACGTCAGCAGTTAAATCTGGACCATCAGCAAGCAAAAGATCAGCAGCATTAATTACATATTGGTATCCTTTAGCTTTACCAATTTTTTGAATAGAAGCTTTTACTTTATCTGTAATTGGTTTCATCAAGTCAGACTCTTTCTTTTGTAAATCTTTTTGAGCAGTTTCTTGATAGTCACCAATTCTTTTTTGCATGTCTTGAACTTCTTGTTGACGAGTTTGATTTACGGCATCGGTTACAGTACTAGCTTCAGTATCGTATTTTTTTAATTTTCCTTGGTATTCATCTACCATTGTTTTGTATTCTACAGTATAGGTGTCGCTTAGTTTTTTTAATTGTGTTTGTGCGTCTAAAACTGCTGGCATTTTAGTCATTATTTCATTAACATCTACATGCGCTGTTTTTGCCTGTGCGTTAATAGTTTGAAATCCAACCAAAGCTATAGCAGCTATTAAAAAGGTTTTAATTTGTTTCATCTTCTTAGTTTTAATTTAATTATTGTTTTAATTTATTAGGGTTTATTATTTTTAGCTTCTTCCTTTGCTTTTTTAGCAGCTTCTCTATCTGCAATTGTTTTTAATCTTTTTTCTTCTGCAGCTTTCTTTCTATCGTCTATTACTTTTTGTCGATCTTCTATTGTTTTCTTTTTTGCTTCTTCTGCTGCTACTTTCTTTTCAGCCACATCTGAATTAGGTTTAGTAGTGTTTTCTTTGGCAGTATTTGTAGAAGTCTTATCAGAAACTGTGCCATTTCTTTTGGCTAAGTTATCTTCTAGCATTTGTTTTCTTTTAGCTTCGGCTGCTGCTCTCTTTTCATCGGCGGCAATTTTTTTGTCCTCTACCATTTTTAGTCGAGCTGCTTTTCTTTCTTCTGCAATTTTCATTTTTTCTGACATTTCTGGATTGTCATCCAACATGTCTTGCTTACGTTCTTTTTCTTCTTCAAGTTTTTGTTGTTTTTTAGACATTTGCTCTCTTTTTTCAGAACGTGTAAGAACTTGAATCACACGTTCACTAAGATCGTGTTTTTTAGCTGCAAAAAGCATTGTCAAATCCGATGACTTATCAAAAATATAATCGTATTTTTTAGCCTCAGCGATATCTTGAACAGCATTAAAAACCTGATCTTGAATAGGTTTTACCAAAACTGCTTTTTGAACAATTAATTCGCCCGTTGGTCCAAACTTTTTTTGTTGGTATTCGGTTAATTCATTTTCTTGAAAACTAATTTCTGATTCTCTTTCTTCTATTAGTTCTTTGGTTAGTAATACTTTTTCAGTTTTTAAAGCTTCATTTAATTTTGCAATTCCACTTTTTTTAACCTCCATTTCTTGTTTCCACTTTTCGGCTTTTTGTTCCAATTGGTTTTTTGCTTCGGCATAATTCGGAACTTTTTCCAAAATATACTCCATATCAATATAGCCAATTTTTATTCCACGTGCTTGTCCCTTAACATTATTAACAAATAATAATGAAGAGAATAAAACTAATAAAATATATTTTTTCATAGTGTAATATTTTATAAATGTTAAGCAAAGATACTAAAATTGTTGACCAATAATAAAATGTGTTTGCCATCCACTTTTAACGGTTGATCCTGGAACTGGGTCAAAGCCATGAGCAAAATCAATTCCCAATAATCCGAAGGCAGGCATGAAAATACGAATACCAAAACCAGCAGACCTTTGAAGTAAGAACGGATTATATTCCTGAAAATTGTTGTAGGCAGCCCCAGCTTCAAGAAAAGTTAATCCATATATAGATGCAGCAGCTTTTAAGGTTAATGGATATCTCAGTTCTAATGAGAATTTATTATAAATAGTTCCTCCTGATGAAGACGATAAAGATTGGTTAGGATAACCTCTTAACTGAATTACTTCTCTACCATCTAAAGCATAATTAGCTAAACCATCACCTCCAAGAAAGTATCTTTCAAATGGCACAACTCCTCTAGCAGAATTATATGCTCCAAGGTATCCAAATTCACCTAAAGTTCTTAATACTAATGCATGTTGGTCAGTTCCAAATAATTTACTATACCAATCAAATTTAAGTTTAACTTTATAATATTCAAGCCAGTTGAATCTTTTTTGATCAACTTTAGCTACATTGACATCTGCTTCTGAAGGATTATCTGTACGAACGATTCCAGTTACTGTTTGACCTTGTGGGTTTAACACCGTTGCCGTTTTTATATAGTCTCCTTGGTTTATGAAAACGCCATCTGCACCAAAGTTTTGATCTGCTATTGAAGAAGATTCGTAAGTTCTTTTGTATTCGTCTTGGTATTGTAAATTGCCATAATCCACTTTATTGAAAGAAGAATAAGGAAGTGTAAATTTGGTAGATATACTAAATTCAGAACCTTTTGTAGGGAAAACTGGGTTTATTCCTTTGCTATTTCTGGTTAAACCGATATTGAAAGCGAAGTTTTTAGAAGATCCATTTCCAAAAGTAAATAATCCGGTATTATAGTTATGTAAATCGTAATGTTGAAAACTTAATGCTGTAGATAATACAAAATAATCATCTGGCACAGTCAATCTTTTAGCTATACCAATAGACAAGGAAGTAATGTTAAAACTCTTGCTTTTGTCAATACTACTATAGGATCCAGAATATAAGAACTGTTTACTTTGTGAAATAGATGCTGAAAAACTTACTGGCTTCTTACCTCCAAACCAAGGCTCAGAAAAAGATAAACTATAGGTTCTAAAAAAGGTACTAGCTTGTAATCTTAAAGATACTTTTTGACCATCACCCATTGGAAGTGGGTGGTAAGCTTCTTTTTTAAAGATGTTTTTCATGGAGAAATTATTGAAAGACAAGCCTAATGTTCCAATAAATCCACCACCACCATAACCACCTTGAAGCTCTATTTGGCTGGATCCTTTTTCTACTAAATTGTATTCAATATCTACGGTTCCTGCTGTAGGATCTACATTTTTAAATTTTGGATCAATTGCTTCTGGATCAAAAAATCCTAATTGTCCAATTTCACGAATAGTTCTTACTAAGTCGTCTTTACTATATTTTTGACCAGGTTTGGTTCTTAATTCTCTATAAATAACCTTATCATTAGTCTTGTCGTTTCCAACTACTGTGATTTTATTAAAATAAGCAATTGGTCCTTCGTTAACACGAATCTCAAAATCAATGGAATCGTTTGCAGTTTTTACTTCTACAGGGTTGATTGTTGAGAATAAATAACCGTTGTTTTGATATAAATTAGTGATGTCTTCTCCGTCTGGTTTTGTTTTATCAGCAATTCTTTTTTCTAATAAAACGCCATTATAAACATCTCCTTTTTTGATGCCAAGAATGTTGTTTAATAATTGATCAGAATAAATAGAATTTCCTAAGAATTTAATATTTCCAAAAAAGTATTTATGCCCTTCTTCAACTTTAATATTAATATCTAATTTATTTTTTTTGGAGTCTAACCATACGGAATCAGAAACTATTCTAGCATCTCTGTATCCTTTTTCTTTATAAGCATCTACCAATTTTACTAAATCTTCGTCGTATTTCTTTTGGATAAATTTGGATGCTTTTAAAATCCGAATTGGATTGATTTGTTTGGTGTTTTTCATCGCTTTTCGAAGTTTTTTATCCGAAAACTTTTCATTCCCTTCAAACGCAATCTGCCGTATTTTTATTTTATCTCCCTTGTCAATATTAATTAACATATTAACACCATTTTTAGTACTATCGGCAATAGTTCTTATGTTGACTTTGGTGTTAAAAAACCCGTCTTTTTTGTATTTATTTTCTAAGTAAATCTTGGTAGTAGTTAGTAAGTTTTCATTTACAATTTTACCTTTGGTTAAGGAATTTTCCTTTATTAATTCTTCTACTTTATTTTTCTTAACTCCAGTGAATTTTACCTCTTTTAATTTAGGCAATTCTGTTATCTCTAGATCCAAATAAATACTATCTCCTTTTACATCATTTACGTAAAAATCAATGTCGCTGAAAAGTCCAAGTTTTCCTAATTTTTTTATAGCATTACTAACTTCTTCTCCAGGTACGGTTATGTTTTGACCTTTTTCTAAACCCGCAAAGGTTACTACCGTTTGTTGGTTGTAACTTATTTTTCCTAACACATTAACGTTAGCTAAAATGTATTTCTTTCCTTGATCAAAAGGTACTTTGTCTTGTGCAAAAGAGGAAAAAACAACTCCTAAAAATAAAAGTGTTATAAATGTATTAGTATAATTTTTTGGCACTTTATGTTTGTTTAATTTGTTCACTTGTTTTTCCAAATCTTCGTTCTCTTTTTTGATAGCTAATAATGGCTTCATATAAATGTTCTTCTGTAAAATCGGGCCATAAGACTTCGGTAAAATATAATTCGGCATAGGCAATTTGCCACAGCAAAAAATTACTTATTCGGTGTTCGCCACTTGTTCTAATTAATAAATCTACATCTGGTAGATTGTGCGTGTAAAGATGCTGATTAATAATTGATTCATCAATAGTGTCTATCGAAATTATATTATTTTTAACTTTATCACTAATGTTTTTAACAACATTTAATAATTCTTCTCGAGAACCATAGCTTAAAGCTAAAGTCAAGGTCATTCGTGTGTTGTTTTTTGTCTTTTCAATAACCTCTTGAAGTTCTTTTAAGATAGAATTTGGAAGTTTGGATAGATTTCCAATAGAATTTAATCGGATATTATTGTCTTGAAGCGTTTTTAATTCTTTTTTCAGAGAGCTAACTAGTAGTTTCATTAAAGTGTCTACTTCTAATTTTGGTCGATTCCAATTTTCAGTAGAAAAAGCATACAAAGTTAAGTTTTCAACACCAATTTTCGCACAAGTTTCTACCGTAATTTTTACAGATTTGGTGCCACTTTCATGGCCAAGAGCTCTAATTAATCCCTTTTTTTTAGCCCAACGACCATTTCCATCCATAATAATGGCTAGATGTTTGGGTAAATTTTCGGTATTTATAGATTCTAGTAAGCTCATAATTTATTGTGCACAATAGCATGGTTTATTCCCGAAGGTATAGGTTAATGTAAATCCACTAAAAACATACCAATCTTTGCTAGTAACATTTCCGAATTTAAAAGAACTATAATAATTGTTTTTTGGAAGACTTCCGTCTAAATTATCGGTCATTGTATATCGAGATCCAACTTCAAATCCTAAAATTATTGAAGGGGTAATATTCGATTTTATTCCAACAGTCATCGGCAATGCAAAAGCACCATGATTAATATCTTTTTTGGTCACTCCATTTACAACATATAACTCATCGTAATTAGTGTAACACAATCCTGTATAAATGTAAGGCGTTACTTTAAGTCCGAATTCATGCAAATTAAAATCAAAAAAATTAAATTCCAATCCAGCAGACACTTCTTTTATGCTATTTTCAAAATTATATCCTCTTTTGTAACGACCAGGAACATTAGAATCTAAATCGTTAGCCGTGATTTTAGATTGCGTATAAGATATCCTCCAAGCATGTCTAGGACTTTTATTCCATTTGTATAGTATTCCAAATGCTACTTCATTTGGGTCAACATAATTTGTTTTTCCTACATCGCCGATATAATTGCTTCCGCCAAGAAAAACGCCAACTTCATGAATTTGAGCAGTTAATTTTGTTAAACCTAAAATAAAAACAAATAAAAAAATTCTTTTCATCAAAAAAAAAATAGCGTGCAAATATAACAATTATAGCAACTAATATTACATGAAATTAGTATTTATAATAAATTAAATTCAACCTGATTAAACTTTTCTATACAATTCATTTGCATAGGAATAGTTATCAAACGAAAAATTAGGGGATGTAGTATAAAAAACCTTATTAATTTCTCTTGTCTTCTCCCCAAAGTAGTTTGTTTCGTAGGGTTTTTAAGAAGGTTTCTTCTGGAATTTCTATCATATTAATTTGGAACGGAGTTTTAGTAACCGTTAAAACCGAATTATTATCTAAAGTTGCAATTCTAGAATCTAGCGATACTAAATATTGGTCTTCTCTTCCAGAAACCTGTAGCGTTATTTTAGTGTCATCCGAAATTACTAATGGTCTAGCGTTTAAATTATGGGGTGCAATAGGAGTAATCACAAGCACTTTCACATCTGGAGTTAACACTGGGCCGCCACAACTTAAGGAATACCCGGTAGAACCTGTTGGGGTGGAAATAATTAAACCGTCTGCCCAATAGGAATTCAAATGTTCATCGTTAAGAGCGGTATCAATTGTAATCATAGAAGTAGTATCTTTTCTGCTCACGGAAATTTCGTTCATGGCAAAATTGAGTTCTTCTATTTGTTCATTTTTTGGAAAACACTCCAAACTCAAAAGTGTTCTTTTAGAAATAGTATATTTTTTTTCTAACACCAATTGCAAGAAAGGTTCAATATTTTCCTTTTGTACTTTTGCTAAAAACCCTAATCTTCCGGCATTTATTCCGATAATAGGAACTCCCGAATTTCTAACGTAAGTTGCGGCTCTCAATATGGTTCCGTCACCACCAATACTAACCATTAGGTCAAAACTACTGTCAATGCAATTATGACTATTGAAGGTTTTATACTTCCTTTGTACAATTTTTTGTTCGTATAAAATGTTTAAAAAGTTCTCTTCAATAACCAATTCTACCTCATTTGCATTAAAAAAAACAAAGATGTCTCTAATAATCGGGCGGGTGTCGTTTTGATAATATTGACCAAAGATGGCTATTTTCATTTTATGAGATTTTATGCTTTTTAAATATTCAAATATTTTTCTAAATATTCCGATCGTTCTCTTAAGTTGTTGATGTAATTATCTTCGTTGTGTTCGGAGAGTATTTCGTAATTATAGCGTCTAAAAGTTTGAATAATTTCATTGGTAGAGCCCATTGCAATTTTAATAGTAACTTGTATTTTTTCTGCTGTAGCATCCGAAATAAATAATCCAAGTAGTTTGCCATTATTACTTTCTATAATTTGTGTGATTTGTCCCATAGAATAATCTATCGCATTTTTCTCCACCACAATTACTGCTCCTTGCTCTTTTAAAAATGGCGTTTCATGAAAGAATTTAACAATATCTTCTAGTTCATAATAGCCCAAATACGCATTGTCTTCTCCTAAAACGGGAACAATATTAGAATGGTTTTTAGCAAATACTTCTAAAACATCCAGCCAAATCATATTTTTTCTAGCAAAAAAACCTTCTAGAGTGTATTTATAATCGTCTACTTTTTTATCATCATCAAATGTTTCCACATCATCCGAAGCGATGCAGCCCATATAGATTCCTTCGTTTAAAACTGAAAAATGAGAAAAAGAAACTTCCTCAAAAAAATTCTGAACCTCGGCAATAGTTTCGTGACTATCAATGGCTTTGTAGTCGTTAGTTATATAATCGGAAATTTCAGTCATAGTAATTATTCTATATTCGTTGCAAAATAATCAAATTTTTGAACATAAAACCTTATTTTAACTTTGTATTTTTGCAATCAGAATTTCAAAATAGAAATTAGTTAACAATACTATGACAAAATTAAGTGTAAATATTAATAAAATAGCCACTTTGCGAAATGCTCGAGGAGGTAATGTTCCTGATTTATTGCAAGTAGCCAAAGACATCCAAAAATTTGGTGCACAAGGAATTACAATCCATCCGCGACCTGATGAACGACATGTGCGGTACCAAGATGCAAGAGATTTAAAATCTATTGTGTACACCGAATTCAATATTGAAGGAAATCCACAGCATAATTTTATCGATTTGGTTTTAGAATGTAAGCCAACACAAGTTACTTTAGTTCCCGATGCCATTGGTGCTATTACTTCTTCTGCGGGTTGGGACACCATAAAACACCAAGCCTATTTGACCGAAGTTATTCAAGAATTTCAACGCAATGGTATTAGAACTTCCATATTTGTGGATCCAATTATGGAAATGGTTGAAGGAGCAAAAGCAACAGGAACGGATAGAATTGAATTATATACCGAAGAATTTGCACGCCAATACGGATTAGGAAATCTTAAAGGAATTGAACCTTACACTAAATCAGCAATTTTAGCAAATGATTTGAATTTAGGAATCAACGCTGGACACGATTTAAGTTTGGATAATATTAAATTTTTCAAAGAAAACATCCCTGGATTAGTAGAGGTTTCCATTGGACATGCTTTAATTTCTGAGGCACTTTATCTTGGTTTAGATAATGTGGTGAATATGTATTTGCAAAAACTGAAATAATAGTTGCCAATAATTAGTCAAAATTTATTAATTTAATAGAAATAAAAAATTAAGTTTATGGATGTTGATAAAACTATTTTGTTCTCCGAAATAAAAGAAATTATTCTACAATCTCGACAACGAGTTTTTAGAATGGCAAATTCTCTTTTGCTAGAAACCTACTGGAAAATTGGCAAACTAATTATGGAAGACGAGCAACAAGGGAGTAAAAGAGCTGAATATGGAAAAGCTGTCTTAAAAACCCTTGCCAATCAACTTACTTTTGAGTTTGGAAAAGGTTTTGATGAAAGTAATTTAAGAAATATGCGTACCTTTTACAGAGCATTCCCAATTCGTGGCGCATTGCGTCACGAATTGAGTTGGACACATTATAGACTGCTTTCGCGTATTGAATTTCAAGAAAAACGAACTTACTATCTAAACGAAAGCGTTTATAATAATTGGAATAGCAGAAGCCTGCAACGGCAAATTAATTCAATGGCTTTTGAGCGAGTTTTGGAGCATAAAAAACAAACTCCAGAAAAACCTACCATTCATAATTTAATAAAAGATCCTTATATTTTTGAATTTCTTGGTTTGCCAAGTGATATTAAAAATACCGAAAAGAGTATAGAAACTGCCATTATTGATCATATTCAAAAATTTCTTCTTGAATTTGGAAATGGATTTGCTTTTGTTGCCCGACAACAACATATAGTTACAGATACCTCAGATTATTATATTGATTTAGTGTTTTACAATTATATTCTAAAATGTTTTGTACTTATTGATTTAAAAACCGGGGAACTTTCGCATCAAGATATTGGGCAAATAGACATGTATGTAAGAATGTACGATGATTTAAAAAAGCCAAAGGGAGATAATCCAACCGTTGGAATTTTGTTGTGCTCCGAAAAAGATGAGACGATAATTAAATATTCTGTTTTAGCAGATAAAAAAAGTGTCTTTGCGAGTCAATATTTACTGTATATGCCAAAAGAAGAAGAATTGAAACAAATTATAGAACAAGACAGACAACTTTTTGAACTAGATAATGAAGAATAATTTACACTCCATAATAGAAGGTCAAGGCAAACCCCTTTTAATCCTTCACGGATTTTTAGGAATGTCCGACAATTGGAAATCTTTCGGGACGCTTTATGCTGCCGAAGGTTTTCAAGTGCACCTAATCGATTTAAGAAACCACGGAAAAAGTTTCCATTCGGATGCCTTTTCCTATGAAATTATGGCGCAAGATATTTTAGACTATTGTCAAGCAAATAATTTAGAAAAAGTCTCTATTATTGGCCATTCTATGGGTGGAAAAGTAGCCATGCTTTTTGCAACAAAATACCCAGAAATGGTAGACAAATTAATTGTTGCCGATATTGGCCCTAAATATTACGCACCACACCACCAAGATATTTTGGCTGGATTGAACGCTATAGATTTTTCTTCAAAACCAGATCGAACAGCTGTAGAAGAAATATTATATCCCTACATTCCCGATTTTGGCACCCGTCAATTTTTAATGAAAAATTTGTTTTGGAAAGTACCTGGGCAACTGGCATTCCGATTTAATCTACCCGTTTTTAATGCCGAAATCGAAATTATCGGAACTGCTTTGCCCGAAGGAGCCGTGTTTGAAAAACCAACTTTATTCCTTCGTGGCGGAAATTCCAATTATATTTTAGATACCGATGTGTCTGAAATTAAAAAACATTTTCCTAACTTTGAATTAGCAACAATTCCAAATGTAGGACATTGGCTACATGCCGAAAACCCAAAATTATTTTTTGAGAAAACTGTACGTTTTTTGAAATAATCAATAAAAATAAATCATTATGAATATACTTTTCCGAATACTTGTCACCTCCATATTAGTGATGGTAATTTCCTATTTTTTTCCAAGCATAGCACACGTAGATGGTCTTAAGTCGGCTATTATTGTAGCAATTGTTTTAGGATTATTAAATGTTTTTGTAAAACCCATATTTGTCTTATTTACCTTTCCTTTAACCGTTTTTACTTTAGGATTGTTCCTGTTAGTAATCAATGCTGCAATTATTGCATTGTGCACAAAACTAGTTGATGGCTTTAGTGTGAATGGTTTTTTTGGAGCACTTTTCTTCAGTATTATACTTTCATTATCCCAATCGGTGGTATATAAACTTTCGGGCGAAAACAAATAAAAATCAGCACAATAAAAACTTGGTTGGGTTGCAAAAATGTTATAATTTTGCAACCCAATTTTATTATGTAAATTATTACCAAGATGGATATTAAAAGAGTTGCATTAAATGCAGTAAATGAAGTAATTGTACTTACCGTTCC
>CANGCT010000046.1 GCA_947452415.1 Flavobacteriaceae bacterium | reverse complement strand
TCTACTCCATTTTGTGCATAGTCGTAAACTGCACTTAAACCATCGTAAATTTCGCTTGACGGAAAAATATATCCGTATTCTTTTGCGTGCGAAATTACATTCTTAAATAAATCTTCTTGTTTTGCCATAGTGATGCAAAAATATAAAAAGGGAATTAAAATCATCTTTCTATTTGCATTTTTATTATATTTAAGTATAAATTATTTTAAGTTATGTTTGAATATCTCATAAATTTATTTTTTCCGAAGGCGTGTTCGGGCTGTAATTCGTTTCTTTTGGCTAATGAAAAGGTAATTTGCACTGTTTGCCGACATGAAATTCCGCTTACTAACCATCATAAAATTGAAAATAATGAAGCCATTGTAAAATTTTATGGGAGAATTCCTATAGAATTTGCAGCAGCATTATTTTATTTTCACAAAAAAGGAATCGTACAAGAGATGATTCACAAATTAAAATACAAAGGACATCAAGAAGTGGGTACTGCAATTGGTTATTGGTATGCCGAAGAATTGAAACGCATTGCAGAACTTAATTCGGTAGATTATATTATTCCGGTTCCTTTGCATAAAAAACGATTGAAAGAACGTGGTTACAATCAGGTAGAAGCGTTTGGAAAATCGTTATCCGAAAGCATGAGTATTCCTTATAATGATTCGGTTTTAATTCGGAATGTCTATTCTAAAACCCAAACCAAAAAGAACCTTTTGGGACGCAGTGAAGTGGTGGGTAGTATCTTTAGTGCTGTGTATGATGATTCGCTACAGGATAAGCATTTTATGCTGATTGACGATGTGATTACTACGGGTTCTACCCTTGAAGCCTGTGGAAGAGAATTGCTGAAAATTCCTGGCGCAAAATTGAGTATCGTTTGCATGGCAATGACACAATAATTATTTTTAGTTAATTATAAATAAAAACATTTCGTTACCTCTAAATATAGTTGTTATTTTGCGATATGAAAACCTTGAATTGATGCAAAAAAAGTATTGTAACTATCTAATGATTGTAATGGCATTTTTCTTAATTGGATGTGCCAAAAGAGGCAGTATTACTGGTGGAAAAAAAGACACTATTGCTCCGGTAATGACTAGTAGTTTTCCTAAAAACCTTTCGACTAATTTTAATGGAAAGGAAATCAAATTGACGTTTGATGAATATGTGAAACTTAAGGACGTGAGTAAACAACTTATTATTTCGCCTCCTATGAAATCGCAGCCCGAAATTCTACCAGCAACAGCAAGCAAAATTATTACTATTAAAATAAAAGATACGTTACAACCCAATACAACGTATAGTTTTAATTTCGGAAAAAGTATTCAAGACAATAACGAGGGCAATCCCTACCAACAATTCAAGTATATTTTTTCTACAGGAAGTTATATCGATTCTTTGACTTTAGGAGTAAAAACCAAGGACGCTATTGGCAAAAAAGCAGATAATTTTGTTTCTATATTATTGTATGAAGTCAATGAAAAATACACCGATTCGGCCATTTACAAACAGTTTCCAAGATATGTTACCAATACTTTAGACAGTTTGAAATTAGGAAAATTTGAAAATTTAAAGAAAGGAACCTACCGACTAGTTGCTTTGAAAGATGCCAACGGAAATAATAAATTTGATCCTAAAACCGACAAAATTGGTTTTCAAAAAGATTTTATAAAAATCCCGAACGACACTATTTACGAACTAGAATTATTTAAAGAAGAAGCCCCTTTTAAATCGGTGAATTTCACACAATCATCTGCATCCAAATATATAATGGGTTATGAAGGGAAAGCAAAAGATGTAAAAATTGTTGTTAAAAAAGGAGACGAATCTATCCCTTATATTGTATCCAAATTTTCAAAAAAAGATTCGCTTCAAGTTTGGTTCAAGGCCATTAAAGGAGATAGTGTTAGCATTGCGGTTTCTCAAAATAAATTCAAAAAAACCTATTTGCTAAAAGTTAAAGATCAGAAAAAAGACAGTATCAATTTTTCTGCAGAACCTGTTGGAACATTAAATTTCAGAGATACTTTTACAATTAATTCGAATACTCCTATAAATAAATGGGATGTTACGAAAATGAAATTGATTAATAAAGATTCTGCAGAAGTGAAATTTACCACCGAATACGATGAATTTAATCAAAAATTAAAGTTTCTCTTTCAAAAAGAACCTTTAGAAAAATACAATTTAAAATTGCTACCCGGAGCATTACTGAATTATTATGATAAAAAGAACGATACGTTATCCTATAATTTCACCACCAACAATCTTTCGGATTACGGAAATTTGAAAGTTACTTTGGAAAATGCAAAACGATTTCCTGTAATTGTTGAACTTCTGGATGAAAAAGGAGATGTTTCTGCTAGCGAATATTCGGATAAAAATAAAGAAATAATCTTCGATTTATTGGAGCCGAGCAAATATACTTTACGATTAATTTATGACGATAATAAAGATAAATCTTGGACACCTGGAAATTTTCTTGAACTTCGACAAAGTGAAGAAGTCATTTATTTTCCTAAAGAATTAGACGTTCGTGCCAATTGGGATGTGGAACAACCGTTTGATTTGAAAATTACGAATTAAAAATTACGAATTTGAAAATCATCTTTATCGTTTAGAAAGTTTAATTTTTTTCTGGTTTCTAACATTTTATCTTTATCTAATGTAACGATATAAATAGCTTCCGTTTCTTGAGGTTCTAAGATGTAATTTCCTAGGAAATCTAAGGCTTGCGAATGACCAACATATTCTTGGTTATTATTATCTAATCCTATTCTATTTTCGCCAATAACATAACTCATGTTTTCAACGGCTCTCGCTTTTAGCAAAATATCCCAAGCGTTTATACGAGGTTTTGGCCAGTTGGCAACATAAATCAGCACATCATAATCTTCTACATTTCTTGCAAAAACAGGGAAGCGCAAATCGTAACAAATAAGTGGACATATTTTGAAGCCCTTATATTCTACAATCAATTTTTCAGTTCCAGCACTGTATATTTTATCTTCTCCGGCTAAGGTAAATAAATGCCTTTTATCGTAGTGTTGGATTTCGCCATTAGGAAATACAAAAACCAATCTGTTATAATAATTGCCTTTTTCTTCCATAATTAAACTCCCGGTGATTGCAGAATCTTTTTCTTTTGCTAAATTTTGTAACAAAATAATGGTTTCTCCTTGCATCGTTTCTGCACAATTTTTCGGGCGCATTGTAAATCCAGAGGTGAACATTTCGGGCAGCACAATTAAATCAACATCTTCTTTAATAGAATGTATTTTTTCTTCGACGTGAATTCGATTTTCTTTGGGGTTTTCCCAAGATAAGGCGGTTTGTATTAAGGCTATCTTCATGGTAAATGGCACGCGGATAAAACGGATTCACTTCGTGAAAACGCAGATAAAAAGACTAATTATTTTTCAAAGATAAAAAAAACGCATCCAAGTTAATGAATGCGTTATGGTATAATTTAAAAGAAAATTATTATTTTAAACTTGCAGATAAATATTCTCTGTTCATGCGAGCAATGTTTTCTAATGAAATTCCTTTAGGACACTCTACTTCACAAGCACCGGTATTGGTACAGTTTCCGAATCCTTCTTCGTCCATTTGACGAACCATGTTTAACACACGGTTAGTCGCTTCTATTTTGCCTTGAGGTAACAATGCGTATTGTGATACTTTCGCACCAACGAATAACATAGCCGAACCATTTTTACAAGTGGCTACACAAGCACCGCATCCAATACATGCAGCAGCCATAAAAGCTTTGTCGGCATCGTCTTTAGGAATTGGAATAGTATTAGCATCGATAGTATTACCTGAAGTATTTACTGATACAAATCCACCTGCTTGTTGAATTCTATCAAAAGCACTTCTATCCACAACTAAATCTTTGATTACTGGAAAAGCAGTACTTCTCCATGGTTCTACAAAAATAGTATCGCCATCGCTAAACATTCTCATGTGTAATTGACAGGTTGTTATTCCAGTATCTGGTCCGTGAGCACGACCATTTATGTAAAGAGAACACATTCCGCAAATTCCTTCACGACAATCGTGATCAAATGCAATAGGCTCTATTTTATCGTTAATTAATTGTTCGTTCAATTGGTCTAACATTTCCAAAAATGAACTTGCTGTAGAAACGTTATCTAATTTATAAGTCTCTAAATTTCCTTTGGCTTTGGAGTTCTTTTGACGCCAAATTTTAAGGGTAATATTGATGTTTTTTGCTGAAGACATAAGATCTATTATTTGTAATTTCTAGCTGCAATTTTGATAAACTCGTATTTCAATTCTTCTTTATGAAGTTCTTCTTTGCTAATGTCGTTGCCTTTATATTCCCAAGCACCAACAAATGAGAAGTTTTCATCATCACGAAGTGTTTCTCCTTCAGAATCTTGATATTCTTCACGGAAGTGGCCTCCGCAAGATTCATTACGTTGTAAAGCATCCATTGCCATTAATTGTCCTAAATCAATAAAATCGGCAACACGAAGTGCTTTTTCTAATTGGGGATTGAACTCATCTGCACTTCCTGGAACATTAACTTCTTTGTAGAATTCTTCTTTAAGCGAAGCAATTTCGGCGATAGCTTCTTTTAAGCCTGCTTCATTTCTACCCATTCCAACTTTATTCCACATGATTAATCCCAAACGTTTGTGAAAATGATCCACAGATTTAGAACCTTTATTATTTAAGAATGTATCGATAGTGTCTTTAACTCTTTTTTCTGCATCGATAAATTCTGGAGTTTCTGTAGAGATTTTTCCAGTTCGGATTTCATCTGCTAAATAATTAGAAACGGTGTATGGCAATACAAAATAACCATCGGCCAAACCTTGCATTAAGGCAGAAGCTCCAAGACGGTTAGCGCCGTGGTCAGAGAAGTTAGCTTCACCTGCTACGAAACAACCTGGAATAGTAGATTGTAAGTTATAATCAACCCAAACACCACCCATAGTATAATGCACCGCTGGATAAATTTTCATTGGAGTTTCATACGGATTTTCATCCGTAATTTTTTGATACATCGTAAACAAGTTACCATATTTCTCTTTTAGCCACTGTTTTCCTAGAGCAGTAATTTCTTCTGCTGACGGATTGTGATTTCCTTTAGCGTAAGCAGTTTGTTTTCCTTTGTTTTGAATTTCGGTGGAGAAATCTAAATAAACTCCTTCGTTGGTATCGTTGGCTTCGATTCCGTGTCCTGCATCACAAACTTCTTTGGCCGCTCTAGAAGATATATCCCTTGGAGCTAAATTTCCAAAAGATGGATATTTTCTTTCTAAATAATAATCTCTATCTTCTTCTGCTATTTGAGAAGCCTTTAATTTTCCAGCCCGAATTGCTTCAGCATCTTCTTTTTTCTTTGGCACCCATATACGACCTGAATTACGCAAAGATTCTGACATTAAAGTCAGTTTTGCTTGATTTGTTCCGTGCACCGGAATACATGTAGGGTGAATTTGAACAAAACAAGGGTTAGCGAATAAAGCTCCTTGTTTGTGAACTTTCCATCCTGCAGTTACATTACTTCCCATTGCATTTGTAGATAAGAAATAAACGTTTCCGTATCCTCCAGAAGCAATAACGACAGCATGTGCAGAATGTCTTTCTAATTCTCCAGTAACTAAGTTTCGTGCTATAATTCCGCGTGCTTTTCCATCTACTTTAACTAAATCTAACATTTCGTGACGGTTGAACATTTTAACGCGTCCTAATCCAATTTGTCTTGATAAAGCAGAATATGCTCCTAATAATAATTGTTGTCCTGTTTGACCAGCAGCATAAAAAGTACGTTGTACTTGTGTTCCACCAAATGAACGGTTGTCTAGTAATCCACCATAATCTCTTGCAAAAGGAACACCTTGAGCCACACATTGGTCAATGATGTTTCCAGAAACTTCTGCTAAACGATGCACGTTTGCTTCACGAGCTCTGTAATCTCCACCTTTAATAGTATCATAGAATAATCTAAAAGTACTATCTCCGTCATTTTGATAATTTTTTGCAGCATTGATACCTCCTTGTGCAGCAATCGAGTGCGCACGACGAGGAGAATCTTGAAAACAAAATGCTTTTACGTTGTACCCCATTTCTCCAAGAGAAGCTGCTGCCGAAGCTCCAGCTAAACCAGTTCCAACTACAATAATATCAATTTTTGGTCTATTATTAGGGGCAACCAATTTTAAGTGGTCTTTATAATCTGTCCATTTCTGAGAAATGTGTCCTTCTGGTATTTTTGAATCTAATATCATTATACTGTAATATTAATTATTGAAAAAATGATGGAATAAAGCAATGAATATAAATCCGAAAGGAACTACAATAGCAAAAGCATATCCTAGTTTTTGAACTCCTTTAGAAAATTTATTGTTAAATCCTACCGATTGAAAAGCAGAACTGAAACCATGCCATAGGTGTATAGAAAGCAATAAAAATGCTAAACAATACAAGCCAGTACGGATTGGGTTTTCAAATTTTTCTACTAATTCACCATAATATCTTGTTGGTTCAACCGAATTTACATCTACATATTTGTACATGATTTCTTGAAACCAAAAATCGTACATGTGTAATCCTAAAAATGCCAAAACAACAAGCCCTGAAACAATCATATTTCTAGAAGCCCAAGAAGCATTTGCTGCCCCGTTGTATTTTGCATAAGCAATAGGTCTTGCTTTATTGTTTTTTACTTCTAAGACCATTCCCATAACAAAATGGAAAACAACTCCTGCAACAAGAATAGGTTGCATTACAAATTGAATTAATGGATTGTATCCCATAAAATGAGAACAAGCATTAAAAACTTCTTCGCTAAAAACAGAGGTTAGATTTATAAAAAAGTGAAGTGCTAAAAAGGTAATCAAAAAGAGTCCTGAAAGTGCCATTGCGACTTTCTTTGCAATGGAAGAACTCAAAAATGTGGATTTTGCCATAGTTATATTAATTTATTTAAAAAAATCAAACAAAAATACAGCAATTTCAAATATACTACAACCTTTTCACAATAATTTATAATGAGTTTAAAGTGCGTTTAATAGTAGTTGTTGATTTAGGAAGTTGTTAAAAGCACAATAATTGGGGCATTGGCTAAACAATATTAATCCCCATAAGAAGGAACTAATCCACGCAATCCCATGTCTACGACAGTTTCTCCAGCTGATGGTTCGTATTTTCCGTCATTGTTTAGGTCAATCCATTCAAAACTATTATTGGTAGAAAGTGAAACTGTTACCACAATATTCTTTTTTTCATAGCCTGTAATTGCCAATGGCGTTGCAAATTTTCCTGTTACTACACAAGATCCGGCTGGAATTGGAGACGTTGCCGCAATTGGGTTAGGAACTGTGGTAGCATTTGCGGGTGCTTGCCCCGAAGTTGAATAAGGCAAATCGTTTAATGCAAATGCCCAATATCCTTGCGCTCTATTGCCATCCACTTGAAAAAAAGTGTTCCCTATAGAATGGGAACCAATATAAGTGTTGAATCCTACAAAACTAGCCAAGGTTCCTTGGTAATCTTGCCCAGAACTTCTAACACTTATTTGATAATTTTGATAGGATAACGAAACACGCAACCATTGGTAATTGCCAGAAACTATTTTTTTTAATGGAATTTCTAAAAAGGTTTCTCCTTCGGCAACAATTTTAGATTGGCTAAAATCTATAGCATTTGCTCCTCCAAGAGTAGTTTCGGGAGCGTGGTATAAAATCGTACCTGCGCCTAATTGGGTAGTAGCATCGGGAGCTAATTCTACATAATGAGAAGAAATAGTATTAAATATTGGAGATTGCGCACCATGACCAGCAGCAAGGGCAGTAGGTAGTCCTAAATTATTCAACCGTTCTTGCGTTGGGTCAAATTTAAATTTTACAATCAACATTGGCTCTGTTGGTTTATCGTCTAAATCTTCACATGAAAAAATAGATAAACTGGCTCCTAAAACGATAACAAATAATAGCAATTTTTTCATAAAAACAGAATTACAGGATTTCTTCCTTTAGTATTTAAAACAAAACCAAATTGATTGGACGAATCTAGTAAGTTTTTGTTACATCTTCATCTATAACGATAATAAAGTTGGCTTTATTGTAATTTTCGGCATCTAATTTAGTTAAATCTTTTTGTTCTACTGAAGAAATGGTAACTATTTTAACATTGGGTTGGTAGGTTTTCAAGTACCAACTAATGGCTTCAAAATTATCCGAATGGTAACTTCCGTTGTAATGAATAAAGGTCGTTTCGTCTTTTAAATTTTTACTAATAAAATAAGCCATCGTTGCATCTTTACTGGCTTGGGCCTTGGGCATGTTAGGGCTCGTGTGCTCTCCCATCATTTTCAACATCTCTACATAACCCGGCAAAGTTGCATCATAAGGAATGGGTTGTGGGGCAATCCAAGTTTTTTCTTCATCGGTTAATTTTTCTAGTGCCTCAAAGCCATTTTTGGAAACCAAAGAAGCAAATCTCCTAGGAATATTGGTTGCTATAAATTGCAATTTATTTTCCTTAGCAAAATCTACTAAGGGTTTGTAATCGGTTTTGTAGTTTGGCCAAAGTCGAGCGGTAGAATCTAATTTTTTCTGATTGATATCGCCATTCAGATATTGGTTAATTTGCTTTTGATTGTCGGCTTCCAGCATTTCGGCACCAAGAACTACGGCTTTATTTTCGGCTACGTCTTTGGTTAATTCCAATTCCAACCAATGGGAAATAGCATTGTTGTGAAATTCTCCAAAAAGTACTACTTGCGTCCCTTCGGCTGCTTTTAATAATTTTTTATAGGAAACTTTCTTTCCGTTTTTGTTAAAAAGTTGGTAGGCTTTTTTGTCTTGGGCATTACTAATTAATGAAAAAAGAACTATAAGGGTTATAAAAGTTGCTTTCATTTTTTTAAATTTTGATAAAAATAGTCTTTTTAAAAGATTTTTATAAAATATATAATACTATTTAAGGCCATTCTGTATATTCTTTCTATTTTTGAATTTGCAAATTACCTTTCTTTTGAATAGGAAAATTCTTTTTGCTCCTGATATAAAAAAAATACATCATGAAATACCATCAAATAGACCGCGATTTGTTTATTAAAAATAGAGCAAAATTCACCGCACAGATGAAACCAAATAGTGTTGCTGTTTTCAATTCGAATGATATTTATCCGGTTTCCGCCGACAGCACTTTGCCTTTTGCACAACACCGCGATATCTTTTATTTATCGGGAGTAGATCAGGAAGAAAGTATTTTGTTGCTTTTTCCAGATGCGCCTTATGATAATTTGAAGGAAATTCTTTTCTTAAAAGAAACCAACGAACACATTGCAGTTTGGGAAGGTGAAAAACTAACCAAAGACCGTGCATTTGAAGTTTCGGGAGTGAAAACCGTGATTTGGTTGCAGGATTTTCCTAAGACTTTAAAAGAAGTCATGACCTATGCCGAAACCATGTACATCAATACCAACGAACATTACCGTGCTACTATTGAAACCGAAACTCGCGAAGCCCGTTTTATCAAATGGTGGAAAGAAAATTATCCAGCACATAAGGTGGAGAAATCGAATCCTATTTTGCAACGCATTCGATCTATAAAAGAAAGTGAAGAGTTGGATTTAATTCAAAAAGCCTGTGATATTACCGAAAAAGGCTACCGCAGAATTCTAAATTTTGTGAAGCCAAACGTAATGGAATATGAAATTGAAGCCGAATTTTCGCACGAATTTCTTAGAAATAGGTCTAAAGGTTTTGCTTATACTCCAATTATTGCTTCGGGAAATAATGCAAATGTGTTGCACTATATTGAAAACAACCAACAATGTCAAGCAGGTGATTTGATTTTATTAGACGTTGGTGCGGAATATGCTAATTATTCTAGTGATATGACTAGGATGGTTCCAGTTTCGGGACGTTTTAGTGATCGACAAAAAGAGGTTTACAATGCTGTTTTACGTGTTAAAAACGAAGCAACCAAAATGTTAGTTCCAGGAACTTTGTGGAAACAATACCATGTTGAAGTGGGTAAGGTTATGACTTCAGAACTTTTAGGTTTGGGATTAATTGACAAAGCCGATGTGCAAAATGAAAACCCAGACTGTCCAGCCTATAAAAAATATTTCATGCACGGAACGTCCCACCACATGGGGCTTGACACGCACGATTATGGGTTGTTACACGAGCCAATGAAAGCCAATATGGTTTTTACAGTAGAACCAGGAATTTACATTCCGGCAGAAGGTTTTGGTATTCGTATTGAAGACGATATGGTAATTCAAGAAAAAGGAGAAGCCTTTAACTTAATGCGAAACATCCCGATTGAAGTGGAGGAAATTGAATCGATAATGAATTCTTAAAATGAAGTTTAAGAGTTATAGGTTTAAAAGCGGTTTGCGAAAGTGAGCCGTTTTTGTTTTAACACAAAAGGCACAAAAGGCACAAAAGTTTTTTCTTCTGTGTCTTTTGCTTTTTCTTTTGTGACTTTTGTGTTTGAAAAAAATTAAAGTTATAGTTTTGCTACAATGAAAATCACGATATTCAAAAACACTAAAATCTCCTATACCGACCAAGGAAAAGGTACGGCTGTGGTTTTGCTTCATGGATTTTTAGAAAATCAAACCATGTGGGATGCTTTTGTGCCAGAATTTTCAAAAAAAAATAGGGTAGTAACTATTGACTTATTAGGTCATGGTGCTACAGAATGTTTGGGATATGTGCATTCTATGGAAGACCAAGCCGATATGGTACATACCGTGTTGCACGAATTGAAAATCCGGAAAGCAGTTTTCGTTGGACATTCTATGGGTGGTTATATTGCTTTGGCTTTCGCCGAATTGTATCCAGATGCCATGAAAGGTTTGGTGCTCTTAAACTCTACTTCTCGTGCGGATAGTTCTGATCGTAAAAAAAATAGAGACCGCGCTATAGTTGCAGTGAAGCAAAATTATGCTGCTTTTGTGCGAATGAGTATTGGAAATTTATTTAGTGAAGACAATCGGAAACAATTGGCGGATACTGTTGAAAAAGTAAAAAATGAAGCTTTAAAAACGCCTTTGCAAGGAGTTGTTGCTTCTTTGGAAGGGATGAAGATCCGGAAAGATCGAGAAGTGATTTTGCACTTTGCTAAATATCCTATTCAGTTGGTACTAGGAAAAAAAGATGGGGTATTAATTTATGAAGACAACCTTGAACAAATAGAGGGCACATCAGTAAAACTAACTTCTTTCCCCGATGGTCACATGAGTCATATTGAAAACAAAAACAAATTACTAAAGGTTTTATTGGAGTTTTTTAAAATAGTTTGATTCGATTAAAGGTAATTGTAATTGCGCAAATAGAAACACCTTTTATATTCGCTAAAAATAAACAGTATTTTAAAGAATAATTCCGAAGAAACTTAAAAATACTTAAATAATAAGCCGTAAGTTAGTTAAAATTATAAATACACTTCAATATGCCAAGAGAGGCTTTGCTAAAATATTTTAAATATTTAGTATTAAAAGTTTTGATAGAGCAGTTTTTTTATTAATTTTACCTACTATGAAATTTGACTTAACTAAAATAGTTTTATTAATGGTTTTGATTTTGTGCAGCAATGATATTTTTGCAAGAACATATCCATCTCAGCCATTAGGACCATTTCCACCTCCAAATTTGCCCTTGGATGGAAGTGTTTTATTTTTAGTTATAATCGCTATTGTAATTGGGTTTTATAAAACTTATTGGAAAATAAAACAATATAAAATCTTTCCTTTTTAGATTAACAAATATTTATTAATATTTTTACTCCTTGAGCCAAGTACAACTCCTTGGTGCAAATAGAAACTATTTCAAAACAAAAAAACTCCATCATTATTTGATGGAGTTTTTATGCTATTAACCAACCTAAAAACTATAAATTATGAAATTTATATAAAAAAAGTAAAGGAAACCACTCCTCTTCTTTTTTGTGATTACAAAGATAGTGCTGTTTTTAAGTTATTCTCAATAAAAAATTAACTTTAACATATTTTTATTGAAAATACGCATACTACAACGTTGTATGTTGCTAATTTTTTAACAAAATTAAGAAATCACAATGTTCCTCTCAAGGCTTGTTCCCTTTCTATAGACTCAAAAAGTGCTTTAAAGTTACCTGCACCAAAACCTTTGGCACCCATTCTTTGAATTATTTCAAAAAACAAAGTAGGACGATCTTCTAATGGTTTAGTAAAAATTTGCAATAGATACCCATCTTCATCGGCATCTACCAAAATAGAAAGTTCTTGTAATTTTTTTATATCTTCTTTCATCATGTCCATGTGAATACCCAATCTTCTTGGAATGTCATCATAGTAGGCTTGTGGTGGCGGCGGTAAAAACTCAATTCCTCTTGCTCTTAATCTAGAAACTGTGGTAATAATATCGTCGGTTGCAACGGCTATGTGTTGCACCCCAGGACTTTCATAAAAATCTAGGTATTCTTCAATTTGTGATTTTTTGTTTCCTTTGGCAGGTTCGTTTATTGGAAATTTAATTCTACCATTACCATTAGACATTACTTTACTCATTAACGCAGAATATTCGGTATGGATTTGTTTGTCATCAAACGAAAGGAAATTTTCAAATCCCATCACGTCTTCGTACCATTTTACCCATTGGTTCATTTCGCCCCAACCTACATTTCCAACCATGTGGTCAATGTATTTTAACCCTATTGGCTCTGGATTGTATTCCGATTTCCATTCTTTAAATCCTGGTAAAAATGCTCCGTTGTAGTTTTTTCTTTCTACAAATATGTGAACGGTTTCGCCATAAGTATAAATTCCAGATCGAACTACTTCGCCATGTTCGTCTTTTTCAACAGTTGGTTCCATGAAGGATCTTGCACCACGTTTAGTAGTTTCTTCATAAGCAGATCGCGCGTCTTCTACCCAAAGGGCAATTACTTTTACTCCGTCACCATGCTTTCTTAAATGCTCGTTGATAGGAGAATTGCTCGTTAATGGTGTAGTTAAAACCAAACGGATTTTGTCTTGTTTTAAAACATAACTCACCGAATCACGGGATCCTGTCTCTAAACCTCGATAGGCATGCGATTGAAAACCGAATGCTGTTTTGTAAAAATGTGCCGATTGTTTTGCATTACCTACGTAAAATTCAATATAATCGGTTCCTAATAGAGGAAGGAAATCTTGTGCTCCACTAAATATTTTTTCTAGTCCGTACTCTACGGATTTTATTTCTTTTGACATATTTTATATTTTTAAGTCTTTCCAAAGTTTTAATTTAGAAAGTTTTTGTCTTTAATAATTATTCTACCCAAGATTTATAATATTTACCATCATCAATTCCCATGGCTTCTTCAGTAACCATTAATGGGTGAAATGTATCTACCATGACAGCCAATTCTTCTGTCACGGTTTTTCCAATACTGCGTTCCATTGCCCCAGGAGCGGGTCCATGTGGAATTCCTTTGGGATGTAAAGTGATATGTCCTTGCTCTATATTATTTCTGGACATAAAATCACCAGCAACATAATATAAAACCTCATCCGAATCTATGTTACTATGGTTGTAAGGTGCCGGAATTGATTTTGGATGGTAATCATAAAGTCTAGGAACAAAAGAACAAACTACAAAAGTTGCTGTTTCAAATGTTTGATGCACCGGTGGCGGTTGATGTACTCTTCCTGTTATGGGTTCAAAATTATGGATAGAAAATCCATAAGGAAAATTATACCCATCCCAGCCTATAACACCAAAAGGGTGCGTAGCATAAATCACTTCATGCATCATTCCTTCTTTTTTAATTTTGACTAGAAAGTCCCCTTTTTCATGGTGCGTTTCTAATTCTGTTGGCAATTTAAAGTCTCGTTCACAAAAGGGTGCATGCTCTAAATGTTGCCCAGATTCATTTTTATATCGTTTTGGCGTATAGAAAGGCGCAAAACTTTCTACATAAAACAATCTATTCTCTTCGGTGTCAAATTGAATTTGATAAATCATTCCACGCGGAATAATAAGGTAATCTCCATATTCAAAAGAGATGTTTCCCATCATGGTGCGCAATTTCCCTTTTCCTTTATGGATGAAAATCATTTCATCAGCATCGGCATTTTTATAGAAATATTCGGTTAGAGATTTTCTAGGAGCTGCCAATCCAATTGTACAATCTTTATTAACTAGCATTGCTTTTCTGCTGTCTAAAAAATCATCTTCTGGCTTTAGTTCGAATCCTTTTAATAATAAAGATTTTATGTTTTTCCCGATAGCTATTTTGGGCTCAACCGAATAGGACTTTAGGATTTCTTTTATTTGTGTTGGACGATGCACCTCATATAATAAGGATGAATGTCCGTTAAAGCCCTCAGTGCCGAAAAGTTGTTCGTAATACAATCCGCCATCAGGATTTTCAAACTGAATGTGACGTTTGTGAGGAATATCTCCTAGTTTATGATAAATTGGCATTTTCTTTTTGTTTAAAGGTTTGAAAAAATAAAGTAGGTATGTCCTAACTTTAGTTAACACTCAAAAAGAATTTCTGCTCATTCCGGATTTCTCTTGATAAGGTATTTTAATAGAATAAGTAAATCGTCCCAGTTTTTCATCAATACAAATGTCGTAAAAAATGTTTTCCAAAAAATAAAAAAAGCATTAAAAATGAGGTTTCAGATTTAATGCTTTTTAGTGGTTGTTATTTTTGAATGTCTTTATTAGGATTGTTTAATTTGCTATTTTTTTTGCTGTATGCGAAATAAACTATAAGCCCTAAAGCGAGCCATCCTAATAATCGCAACCAGTTAGTCCATCCTAAACCAAAAATCATGGCTAAACAAACAATGATACCTAAAATTGGAACTAAAGGAACGAATGGTGTTTTGAACTCTCTTTTTAAATCGGGTTCGGTTTTTCTTAAAACAATTACCGAAATACAAACTAAGATAAAAGCAAATAAGGTTCCAATACTTGTCATATCTCCAACAATATCCCCAGGAATGAATGCTGCAAAAGCACCAACAATTACTAGAATAACTAGGTTGGCTTTATATGGAGTTTTGTATTTTGAATGTAAATCGCCGAATGCTTTTGGCAATAAACCGTCTTTACCCATTGCATAAAAAACTCTTGATTGTCCTAATAACATTACCAATATTACAGAAGAAAATCCTGCAAGAATTGCTATGGTTACAAACTGTGCTAACCATTCGTAGCCAATCATGTATTTGTTAATTGCAAAAGCAACGGATGCTTCTTTTCCGCCAGTTCTAAAATCTTCAACGGTAGCAACACCTGTTAATACGTGTGCGAAAAGTATGTATAAAACGGTACAAACCGCCAGCGAACCTAAAATTCCTATTGGCATATCGCGTTTTGGGTTTTTAGTTTCTTGCGCTGCAGTACTTACTGCGTCAAAACCAATAAAGGCAAAAAATACCGTTCCTGCCGCACCAAGAATTCCCATTATTCCTCCAAAATGATGGCCAATTCCTTGATCATCGGTATAGGTAGAGTCTGCAGGAATATACGGAGTATGATTAGCCGGATTGATAAAATGCCATCCAAAACCAATTATTAATATTACAATTGCTACTTTAGTAATAACGATTAGTCCATTCACAAATGCAGATTCTTGAGTTCCTTTTATCAATAATAAACTTATAATTGCCACTATAAAAAAGGCAGGAAGGTTTATCATTCCATGTTCTCCTAATGCAGAAGTTTGAAATGGTGAATGTGATAACGAATAAGGAATTGGACTAGTATGCACCACATTGACCAGTAAATTATTGAGGTATTCACTCCAAGCAATTCCCACGGTTGCTGCCCCTACGGCATATTCTAAAATTAAATCCCAGCCAATAATCCAAGCTAAAAGTTCTCCCATAGTGGCATAAGTATAGGTATAGGCACTTCCAGAGATTGGAATAGAGGAAGAAAGTTCGGCATAACATAAACCAGCCAAAGCACATCCAATAGCTGCTACAATAAATCCTATTGTTACAGATGGTCCTGCATTTTGTGCAGCTGCAGTTGCGGTTCTAACAAAAAGTCCAGCACCAATAATAGCGCCAATTCCGAGTGCAACCAAAGACCAAGCGGTTAAGGTTCTTTTTAATCCTTTTTCAGACTCTGTAGCTTCTGCTAATAAAAGGTGTAAAGGTTTTTTCTTCCAAATAGACATAGTGTATCGTTTTATTATTAATCTGTTCAAATATACTTTTTTTGTTTAATATTTCTATCAAAATAGAATATTTCTAACGTTTAAAACCAAAATCCTACATTGAATCCTATAAATCCTTTAGGTAATTCTGGTGACCAGGAGTATTTAATTTCTAGTGGCCCTAGCACGGTTTCCAATCCATAGCCTACTGCATATCCAGAATATCTTGGAGTAGCAATCCAATTTCCAGTGCTGAATAATTTGTCTTCGGCATTGGCATAATTAGCCGAAAAGTTAATATGGTTTTTTTTGTAAAACTCAATATCCAAAGTCGCTAAAGCCTTAACATAACTATCGGCTGAAACACTGATAAAATCATATCCATAAAATTGTTTAAAATTATTGATAGGATTAAAGCCATAACCTCCAAGAACAAAATCTAAAAAGTGCATGCTTTTTTGTCCAAAAGATAAACCCGCTTCCGATTCAAGTTTTAGGTTAATTACTTTGTAAAACGTTCTTGTAATTCCTATTTCGGAACTAGCAATTGAGAATCGATTAAATAGATTGGTGTAATTAGAAGAAAATAAATACGATTGCAGGTTACTATTAAAATACCATCCTTTTTTAGGGAAATACTTACTATCCAAAGAATCGTATTTTAAATAACCGAAAACACTTGTGTAATTACTGTTTTCAAAAACGGGGTTGCTATTTTCTAAAGTTTTAGAGGATATTTTTAGGTGTTTAATTTCTACTCCACCTCCAACAAGGAACTTTTGTTCAAAAATAGTTTGCAAATAAGCCGAGTTGGTCCAATCGGAATAATCTACGTTCAAAGAATTTATTCCGAGTTGTTGAAAAACCGAACCGTTACTAAAGTCGGTGGCAATATTTTTATTAAACTGATTGAAAAACGATTTAAATCCAAAACTGAAATAAAATCCATTATCAACATAATAGTCTAGATTGTATCTAAAATTATCTCCAATACCTAAATCCACAGACAAAACATCATTTTTGAAAAGCGATTTTTTTTGAGTTATATTTATCAAACCAGCACTTTTATAAAGCCCGTCATAATGTAAACCGAATTTTAAAAAGGTGCTGTTTTCACTTTCTTTAATTGTTAAATCTAATTCGTCTCCCAAATCCAATTCATTTAATTGGTAACTAATACTCGTGAAATTTCCAGTTGCGTTCAGCGTATTAATTCCTTGTTTTAATTGCTCGTAACTAATTTTGGTTCCTTGTTTAAATCCTAATTTTCCAATTACATAAGCCCGTGTATAATCTTTAATATCGTTTATGGTTATTCGGGTTATATTTATACTATCGTTTTCACAGTTTAGTCTTTGGGATGGCCTATTGTTTTGCGCAATTTTATTTATTTTATCCAAAACATTTAAAGCAGCGACTTCGCCTTTTTTTATAATTTCATCTTCCTTATCAAAGGATATCACCGAGTATCCTGAAATATCGGGTTTAATATAAATATCGGTCATTCTTATTTTCTCTGGCATAGCCCCTATCATTTGAAGATTGGATATTTGAAGAAGAATTTGCGTGGCCTCCTTTAAGGAGTTCCTAGTCTTTAAACCGTCTTGAACATCTACTCCAATAATAATATCAGCACCCATTTTTCGTACCTCATCAATAGGGTAATTATTAGAAACTCCGCCATCAATAAGCATTTTCCCGTCTATTTCTACTGGCGAGAACAGTGTAGGAAATGCCGAACTTGCTAATAATGCTTGGGGTAAACTCCCACTTTTTAATATTTGTTGTTGTCCTGTTTCTATATCGGTAGCGATACATAAAAAAGGAATTGGCAATTGATTGAAATCTCTAATATGACGAACTGAGTGGGTTAATTTATTTAGCAAATTATAGTTATACATTCCTTTAGACAAAGCAATTGGAACACCAATACTAAGTTTTTTAAAGGGTAAAGAAATTGCATATAACTCATCGTTACGTTTTTCATAAAAACTTTTGGAAGCTCTTGGAACGTAATCTTTTAGAAGTTCATTAAAATTGGTATTATGGAATATGGAGTCAATTTGTTTAGCACTGTAACCTGTTGCATACAACCCTCCAACTACGGCTCCCATGCTGGTTCCACCTATGTAATCTATTTTTACGCCTGCTTTTTCAAGCACTTTTAAAACTCCAATATGGGCAAAGCCTTTGGCGCCACCACCAGTTAAAACCAATCCAATTTTTGGTAGTTTAATGGAATCTTGGGAAAAAGAGTTTTGAGAATATAGATAAAAGAATATAGAAAATAGAATATAGAAAATAGAATTAGGATTGTAGGTTGTAAGTCGTTTTTGAAAAGCGGATTTTTGCGAAAGACCTTTACTATTTAGCCCCGACAGCAACGGAAATCCTTTTTCTTTCTTCTTTAGAAAGGAAAAGATTGCAGTGTATGGCGGGAAAATAGTTTGCAAATAGGCCTTAAACATTCGCTACGGAAATTAATTATCGATTTTATGGTAAAAGTCGGAAATTTTTTTGGCTTTTGATACACCAATCACCTCAGAAATTTCTTTTTCGGAAGCTAATTTTAATCTTTTAACACTTTTGAAGTGGGTTATTAAGGTCAACATGGTTTTTTCGCCAATTCCTGGGATGGTTTCTATGGACGAATTTAGCGCTGCTTTGCTTCGTTTATCACGGTGGAACGTAATTCCAAATCGGTGGGCTTCGTTGCGTAAAAATTGGATAACTTTTAGGGTTTCCGATTTTTTATCGAGGTATAAAGGCGCTGAATCACCAGGATAAAAAAGTTCTTCGAGGCGTTTTGCAATTCCGATGATGGCGATTTTTCCCCGCAAGCCTAAATCGTCTATGCTTTTTAGTGCCGAGGATAATTGCCCTTTTCCACCATCAATAATGATGAGCTGTGGCAAGGGCTGGTTTTCCTCTAAAAGGCGTTTGTAACGTCGGTAAACGACTTCTTCCATAGAGGCAAAATCGTTGGGGCCTTCCACGGTTTTTATGTTGAAATGGCGGTAGTCTTTTTTGGATGGTTTTCCGTCTTTAAAAACCACGCAAGCCGCCACAGGATTGGTTCCTTGGATGTTGGAATTATCAAAACATTCTATATGACGCGGCTCTACAGAAAGACGTAAATCTTTTTGCATTTGTGCCATAATTCGGTTGGTGTGCCGCTCGGGATCTACAATTTGGATTTGTTTTAATTGATCCATTCGGTAGTATTTGGCGTTGCGTTCGGAGAGTTCTAAAATCTGTTTTTTATCGCCCAATTGCGGAACGGTAACTTTTAGTGTATCGCCAAAATCTAAGGCAAAAGGCACAATTATTTCTTTGGAAGTCAAATGAAAACGCTCCCGTAGTTCTACCACTGCCAATTCTAGAAGTTCTTCGTTGGTTTCTTCTAGTTTTTTCTTCAATTCTAAAGTATAGGATCGAATGATGGCGCCATGGGCAATTTGTAGGAAATTAATATACGCCACCGCTTCATCGGAAATAATTGAAAATACATCTATATTAGATATTTTCGGATTGATGATGGTAGATCGCGATTGATACTGCTCTAAAACTGCAATTTTTTCTTTAATTTTTTGGGCTTCCTCAAAGTGCATGCTGGCTGCCAATTCTTGCATTTTAATTTTGAATTCCTTCAGACTTTCTTTGAAATTTCCTTTCAAAATTTCGCGAATGGCATCGACTTGTTTTTGATAATTTTCTAATAGTTCGTAGCCTTCGCAACCGCCTTTGCAGTTGCCAATGTGAAATTCTAAACAGACTTTATATTTATGGTTTTGGATGTTATTCTCGGTTAAATCGTAGTTGCACGTTCGCAATGGATACAACTCTTTGATTAATTCTAAAATGGTATTTACCGTTTTGAAACTCGTGTAGGGCCCAAAATATTCCGACCCATCTTTTACCATTCTTCTAGTTGGAAAAATTCTAGAAAATGGTTCTTTTTTGATGCAAATCCACGGATAGGTTTTATCATCACGCAACAAGACATTATATCGTGGTTGTAATTTTTTAATCAGATTATTTTCCAACAATAGCGCATCTTGTTCAGAGGAAACTACAATGTGTTTTATCTCGACAATTTTTCGAACTAGAACATTGGTTTTGGCATTGTCGTGGACTTTATTGAAATAAGAAGAAACCCGTTTCTTGAGGTTTTTAGCCTTTCCTACATATAAAATTTTCCCTTCTTTATCATAATACTGGTACACCCCGGGATTATCGGGTAAGGTTTGTATTTGAAGTTCGAGAGAAGGGTTGTTCATTTTAGGTTGTAGGGTATAGGTGGTGGGCTTTAGGTTCTGGGGACACCTGATAGTGTATCCTGTGTCCCTAGGAATCCCAACAAACTTTCTGTAATAAATGAGATTCCTTCGAACTGAAAAGTTTAAGGATTAGTAGTATCCCGTTTCGCTTTTTGTTTCCAATTAAAATAACCCAAAACAAAAATCCCCATTAGAATAAAGCCAACGGCTCGTATATAAAAATTAGAAGTGGTAATTTGTTGCATAAAAGGTTTTTCTTTTATTTCAAAAAGCACATTAAAAGCGGTCATAAAAACACCCCAAAGGCCACCCGATTTTATCTGGTATTTCCATCTTTCACTCATCTTAATCCAGTTTATCAGTTAGTTTTTTAAATACTGATTTAGCATCTTTTCCTTCATATAAAATAGCATAAACAGCATCTATAATTGGCGTTTGAGCTTTGTATTCTTGGTTTAATTTATAAGCACTTTTCACTGCATAATACCCTTCGGCAACCATACTCATTTCCATCATAGCCGATTTTACCGTATATCCTTTACCAATCATATTTCCAAACATTCTATTTCTAGAAAAAACAGAATAACCTGTAACCAATAAATCCCCTAAATAAGCCGAATTATTAATGTTTCGCTTCATTTTATGCACTTTTCGGATGAATTTTTTCATCTCCCGGATGGCATTACTCATAATTACCGACTGGAAGTTATCTCCATAACCCAATCCATGGGCAATTCCGGCTGCAATAGCATAAATGTTTTTCAACATAGCTGCATATTCCGTACCTATAATATCATCGGATATTTTAGTTTTAATATAATTTCCTGCAAGAACTTTTGCCATAACCTTTGCTTTAGCGGGGTCACCACATGCAATGGTTAAGTAAGAAAGTCGTTCCAAAGCTACTTCTTCTGCATGGCAAGGGCCTGTAATAACTCCTATATTTTCAAAAGGAATCTCAAATTTTTTATTAAAATGTTCGCCAACAATCAAGAACGTTTCAGGAACAATTCCTTTAATGGCAGAGAAAATCACTTTGCCTTGTAGGCTAACCGTTAGTTTTTCTAATTCAGCACTCAAGAATGCAGATGGAATGGCAAAAATGATGTAATCAGCAAATGCTACTGCTTCATTAATATCGGCAGTAAGCCTAAGTTTGTTTGTGTCAAATTCTACCGAACTCAAATAATTCGGATTGTGTTTTTGTGTTTTTATATGTTCAATTGCCGATTGGTTTCGCATGTACCAAGCAATTTCGTCTAGGTTCACACACAGCATTTTGGCAATTGCAGTAGCCCAACTTCCTCCACCTATTACGGCAAACTTTGGAATAGTATTCATTTCTATATTGTTTGAAAAATCAAAAAT
>CANGCT010000045.1 GCA_947452415.1 Flavobacteriaceae bacterium | reverse complement strand
GAAGAGGACTATTTTACCGATAAAAAAAGACAAAAGAAAACCATTCAAGGTTTAGTTGAAAAACTAGACGCCTATAGAAAATGGCTTTTGCAATTAACTATTTGTGACCCTGCTTGTGGCTCGGGTGCCTTCTTGAACCAAGCTCTTGATTTTTTGATTGAAGAACACCAATACATAGATGAATTGCAAGCCAAATTGTTTGGCGATGCTTTGGTGATGAGCGACATGGAAAACAGCATCTTAGAGAACAACCTCTTTGGTGTGGATTTGAATGAAGAAAGTGTGGAAATTGCCAAACTATCTTTGTGGCTACGAACAGCACAACCCAACCGAAAACTAAATGACCTAAATGGAAATATTAAATGTGGTAACTCTTTGATTGATGATGTGGCTGTAGCAGGAGACAAAGCGTTTAATTGGCAACAAGCTTTTCCTAAAGTATTTAAGGAAAAACAGAAAAAACCGTGGCATATTACCACTGCAATTCACGATAGTCGCACCTCACAGCGAATGATAGATTATAAAGTTCGAGAAAAGCGAGCCATGGGAACAATGCCAGAGCCACAAATAAATTATCTTACAGATAAGGACGAAATGGTCATTGCAGAAACTGTTTTAGTTTTAGTAAAAGAGCAAAATTTAAACATTTTGGCATTCAATGTTTGTAAAGATCATATACATATTGTTTTGGTATGTGAAGAGGAGGATGTCAACGAAATAGTAAGAAAAATAAAAGGGCGAACCGCTCGCGAAGTCAATCTGAACAATGGGCTTCAGCCCCTTGTAAAAGAGAAAGGAGAAAAAAGTATTCCTTTATGGACACAAAAATTTGGTTGTAAAGAAATTGTTGACGAAAACCAATTGGTAAACACCATTAATTACATTAAAACAAATAGAGCAAAACACCAATTGCCTGACAACAGTATCAAGGGGTTTAAACCCCTTGTCGAAAGCATAGCTTGTAGTTATGAACACGCTTTTCGAGAAGAATACAAAGGTGGATTTGATGTGATTATTGGAAATCCGCCGTATGTTCAAATTCAAAGTATGGGAACCATTTCTAATGATTTAGAAAAAAGTAAGTTTCTAACTTTTGAAAAAACAGGAGATTTATATTGTCTTTTTTACGAATTAGGAAACATAATTTTAAAAGATAAAGGACTATTAGGGTTTATAACTTCTAATAAATGGTTAAGAGCTAATTATGGAAAATCACTAAGGAACTATTTAATTAAATATACACAACCTTTAGAACTTTTAGATTTAGGTTCAGGAATTTTTGAAAGTGCCACTGTAGATTCAAACATTTTAATATTTAAGAAAAGTCTTGAAAATAATAAAGAATTTAAGGCAATAGACATTTCAAAAGAAAATACATTTACAGATTTCACAAGTTTTGAAATATTTAAAGTGCAAATACACCCAAAATTAGATGAAGTTTGGTCTATTTCAAATAAAAATGAGCAAGAATTAAAAAATAGATTTGATATTCTTGGAATTCCATTAAAAGATTGGAACATACAAATAAACAGAGGCATATTGTCTGGTTTGACAGATGCCTTTATTATTGATGAAGAGAAAAGGAATGAACTTATTTCAAGAAACATAAAAAATAATGAATTACTTGTTGCTGTACTTAGAGGTAGAGATGTAAACAGATACCAAATAGATTTTCAAAATTTTTATTTAATTAATAGTCATAATGGTTTTAAAGAAATTCCAAGAATTGATATTGAAAATTATCCTGAAATTAAAAATCATTTGTTGCAATTTGAACCACAATTATCTAAAAGATTTGACAAAGGAAATACACAATATAATTTAAGAAATTGTGCCTATGTTGATGCTTTTAGACAACCAAAAATAATTTGGAAAGAAATGTCATCAGTAACCCCTTTTGTTATTGATAGAGAGGGTTTTTTTACAAATGACACAATAACTTTTATTACAGGTGACTATTTAGAATATTTATTGGTTTTATTAAATTCAAAACTTTGCTTTTATATTTTTTCTAAATATTATTCTGGTGGTGGACTTGGTACTTCTGGAATACGATTTAAAAAAGAGTTTTTATCTAATTTGCCAATTAAACAAATAGATATATCTAATCAACAGCCCTTCATAGAAAAAGCAGATTTAATGCTTTCTTTAAACAAAGACTTACAAGAGCAATCCCAAAAATTCCAAAGAACCATCCAAAGAAAGTTTTTCACTGCAACTGTTTCAACAATGGGCTTCAGCCCATTGCCTGATGTAAAAGTAAATACAGACACTTTGCCAAAAAAACTACAAGATTGGTATAAACTGCCTTATGCAGAGTTCCTCAAAGAGTTGGCTAAAAAGAAAGTAAAACTGTCCTTATCTCAAGAAGCAGAGTGGGAAGATTACTTTATGCAGGAGTCCAAAAAAGCATTGGAGCTAAAAGCTACCATTGATGCTACAGACAAAGCCATAGATGCCATGGTGTATGAATTGTATGGGTTGAGTGAAGAAGAGATAGCAATTGTAGAGAACAGTTAATATAAGGAATAGGAACAAAATAAAAATTTTTATAAGTTACTGCGTTCCGGATACGGATACAATGGAATGCATTAAGAATTATACCTTATAAGTTAAAAAGTTTTTTTATTACACAAAGGTAGAAGTGCCCAACTAGTCATTTGCATTAGTGCTGCACTACAAAATAGTAAATAGAACCCAGACTTGCTCTGGGTTTTTTTATTAACCCGCTTTATGTGGGTATTTTTTATTTTAGCCTAATCCGTTGCACTCCAGATGGAAGAAAAATAATTACAAAAAGGTATTCGCTCCTTAATCTACCAATTGCTTTTGATTATTTTATAACTTAATAAAGCGTTTTCTAAGCTGCCGACAATTGATTTCTACTCGGATGAGCCTTTTCCAAGCTGCCGACAAAAGTTTTCTGCCCGGATGAGCCTTTTCTAAGCTGCCGACAAAAGTTTTCTGCCCGGATGAGCCTTTTCCAACCTCCCGACAAAAGTTTTCTGCCCGGATGAGCCTTTTCCAAGCTGCCGACAAAAGTTTTCTGCCCGGATGAGCCTTTTCCAAGCTGCCGACAAAAGTTTTCTACTCGGAGGAGCCTTTTCTAAGCTGCCGACAAAAGTTTTCTACTAGGAGGAGCCTTTTCCAACTAAAAAAAGAATATTTTTATACAAAAGTGGATATTTTTTTAAAGGATTTTTTGTAACTTTAAGTAGTAACTTTAAAATTAATCACTATGTTATTACACAAATTAAAAATTACAGGATTAACCCATCTTGAAGCAGGTCAATTGATTAAGTCCTCTATTAAAGACCTGGAAACCGCAGCCATCAACACTGCTGCCGACACGCATATAAATGCCTATGTGCAAAAAATGGTAGCCGATTCTATCTTATTTGACAAGGGTTTGCTTCAAATAAAAAAGAACCAAGAAACCGAAGAAATTGCTAAACTAGATGTGGAAAGAGATGTAAGCCTTGCCGCTTTTAACAGACAATTAAAAGTATATGAATTGGCTGTAAATCCCGAATTTATTACCGCCTACAAAGCCATTGTTATTGTAGTAAAGAAATATAAAAATTTGGCCAAACTAAATTACGAAGCCGAAAGCAATGGAATAGACAACTTGGTGGATGATTTTAATAGTCCTGCTTATGCGCCACATATTGCAACACTAAAGTTGGAGGATTTTGTAAATAGAATAAAAACAACCAACAACGATTTTAAATTAAAGTTTTCCCATCGCAGCACCGAAATTTCGTCTACAGAGCATTACAACATGAAAAGTATTCGAAAAAATGCCATGGAAAACTATAACAATTATACGCAATATGTGCTTTCTTTAGCCAAAGTAAATTCGGGAGATCCCTACTATACTGCTATTTTAAATATCATCAACCAAACCCGCAAGTATTATTCGGATATGCTTGCTAAACGAGAAGGGGGCGCTATTGCTCCTCCTGCAAATGCAATAACGGGTTAGTCACTAGTAGAAACAAAAAACGGCTTGAAAAAGCCGTTTTTTTTGTTTAATTATAAACCCGAATACTATCGCCATTCACTTCCACCCGATATTGTTTTAAGGCATATTGTTTTCCGGCACTTTGTCCTGTAAACAAATTGTAATTTTTACTTCCGCAAGCGCAAGCACCATCACAAGCAATATAAGCACCTCTGGTATTAAAAATAATCACCCCTTTAGAAGGACCATTGGCAGGGTAGGCCTTACAGAAATGTAAGGCTTTTTTATTGCAACTAATTGTTGTTTTCAATATCCATTTTGGATTCTAAATTTTTTAAATACTCCGATGGCGTAGTGTTAGTTATTGATTTAAAGGCAATATAAAAATTGGATCGGGTGGTAAATCCAGATTTTTGACCTATTGCATCCATTGTGATAAATTCGGATAAATTATTTTCTAGAAGTCCTATAGAATGTTTTACGCGTAATTCTTTTTTTACATCACTAAATTTTTTCCCATAAAGAGTATTTAAAGCCTGCGTAATTTGATTTATGGGTGTTTTTAATTCCAAAGAAATGTCATCTAAAGAAAAATCCGCATTTAAATAGGGTTTCTTCTTATTTAGGTAAACATTAATTTTATCTACTATTGGAAGCAAATTGTCGGCCTCTTTTATTATGTTTTCTGGTTTTCTTTCTTTTATTATTAAAGGCAATTCGTCTTTCCTCTTTTTAGGTTTGACTGTTATTGGGGTTATTCCATATAAAATATTTGGAAATAATAATAAAGAAAAAGACATAATTAAAAAGAAAAATTCACAAATAAGCAGAAGCAATTGTGACTTAGCAATTCCAACACTAGGTTCATTAACAGTACAATTATAGGTTAAAATTAATGAATTGAAGACAATTATTAATGGAGAAATATTAAGTATCCATAACCATTTAATGGTTTTGCTAGAAGAAGGATTAAAAGGTTTGTTCAATGAAAGATGATATTTTCTTAATAAGGTTAAGGAAATGACTATATAAATTAGGAACGTGGTGAATCGAATAATAAAATTTTCATAGGTAGTGAAGAAAATATTAGTAGCAACTTGATTTACATAATTTAAATTAGAAATGATTTTTGTAGCAACATCCAATTTATATGCAAAAGGTTTTAAACAATAAGAGGATATTCCAACACATTGAATTATGGCAGGAATAAAGTGGAGAAAATCTATTTTTTTTAAACCTTGTTTTCCTTGAATTGTGTTTCGGGTATACCAAAAAAGTAAAGGACCAGGTAATAAAGTAAATGGAGATATGTGATTATAAAAAACAGCAACCCAAAAAACAGATTTATCAGACACAAGAAAAGAATGCGTCATTACATAAATTGAAAGTATAATAAAAAAAAAAGCCAAAAATACTGTGTTTTTATTGGCTCTCCAATTATTATAGACCAATAAAAAAGCTAAAATTATTGTAAATATGGAGAGATATAACATCATACTATTGTTATTTATTAAGCAAACTTACATTTTTATTGTCATTTAGATGTCTTATTTTTTAAAAAATAGGACAAATAATTGCCAAAAAGTCAATTTTTATATTCTATAATTTTATATTTTCGCAGAATAATTAAGAGAAATCAATATTTATACCAATGCCCCCGTTTTTGGAATAATCAAAAATTTTAGAAATCTACCTATTCTTATGAATAATTATTTACCGTTTTCTTCAGTCAAAAAAGCAATTTTTTCAATTTTGCTTTGCTTCGTTGTTACAACAAATTTTGCCCAAACCAATACTGTAATTCCGCCAGGATCTTTTATTGTGAATATGGGTGTTGTTCCGCAAACTATAGGTAATGCTTTGAAGCCTTATGGAATGATTTATGAATTAATTTATACCTACCATGTTCCAATAAAATGGGTAATAGCATCAGGTAAAGTAAAAGATGGTGTAGATTTTAATTATAATGGTACCGACTATAAAGGAGGACCTTTTATTATTACTGCCGATTATAGGTCTGCTACTGTAAATGCTAGGATTGCTTATTGGCAAGGATTGGGTGTTGTTGGTACAACTACCACTTCTCCTATAAGTGTTCCAGTTGCAATGACTCTTAACGTTGCTTCGGTGCCTAGATGGACTATGGATTTTTTAAACGGAAAAGTAGCAATTCCTTATTTTACCAATGCGGGAATTCCTGCAACAGCATATTCTTTGACTAGAACACCACAAGAATTAAGTTATTGTGATGATATTTTTGTAATGCCGCATGCTTATCCGCAATGGTCTACACATAGTAATTTATATAATTGGAATTTAAATTATCACGGAGCTATTTGGTTGTCTTGCACTGCGGGAAGTGAACTTGAAGATATGTTCAATCCAGCAGACCACACCCAACAAACTAATTTCCTTTCTGAAAAAGATCCTACAATTGCTTTTCCAACAGGGACTGTAACTACAATACAAAATGCATTATTGCTTTATAGCAGTCATACTAATGGAGGTCCTCCTTACACTTATAGTAATCCGGGAGATCCTTTCATGCAATTTTTGGGTTCTATAGATAGTTCGGTACAAAACGGATTGGAACAGGTATATTTACCAAAATCACCAGGGTGGAGAGCAAGTACAACTATAGGTGTTTATGATCCCGATCATGCGCAACGTTATGCATTAAGCAACGATCCTAAATACCGAGCAGCTATTGTGGCTTATGGAAAAGGTTTTGGAGATCCTAATCGTGGTTATGTTATGATTGAAGCTTCGCACTCTTTAAGTAATGCATCACTTCCAGATAATATAGCAGCACAACGAATTTTCTTTAATTTTTCGTTCATGTCAGGAAAAAATTCTACAATTACTCCTGATATTACTGGAATTCCAACTTCAATTTCATCTGGAACACCAACCCAATTATCTTTCGCTTTTCCAGTAGGAATTAATCCTAATAATTATACAGTAACTTGGTCTTCTGCTTGTGGCGGAACATTTACAACAAATACTTCTGATATTACTCAGGCACTTTTCACACCACCCGCATTAACAACCGCAACTTCTTGCCCAATTACTGTTTCTATTGCCGATGCTTGTGGAAGGGTTTTTAATACCTCTCAATCTTCTGTAGTTTCTACCGAAATGCAAATTACTACTGCATTAACTAATTCTTGTTATGCAAGTACAAACGGAACTGTTGCTATGGCGATTACTGGTGCTGCAGGGCCTTATACCTATTCTTGGACTAATAGTACTCTATCTACAACTGGAACTGGTTCGGGAACTACCATAACAAGTTTGGCTCCTGGAGCTTATACTATTATTGTTACTTCTGGAGGAGGAAGTTCTAAAACTATTACTCTTACAATATCAGAAAATCCATTATTAAATTCACTTTCTTTAACAACTAATAATGCAACTTGCAATGGCCAAAATACTGGAAGTATTAGTGTTGCTAACGTAACCGGAGGTACTGCTCCTTTTACTTTTCTTTGGTCGGATGGTGCAACTACTCAAAATCGTTCATCATTAGCCGCAGGAACCTATTCGGTAACCGCTAAGGATGCTAATAACTGTACGGTAACAGCAAGTACTACTATTACACAGCCTCTAGCAATTGAAATGACTCCAACAATAACAAATGTTTCTTGCTACGGAAACCCATCTGGTGCTATATCTATAGCGGCAATAGGAGGCACAGGAACGCTTTCGTATGTTTGGAATGATGGTGTAACTACACAAAACAGAACCAACTTAGTTGCGGGAACTTATTCTGTTACAGCAACCGATGCTTCCAACTGTTCTTCTACATTAAGTACTATTGAAGTAACACAGCCAGCAGCAGTATTAACAGCTAGTGCAGCACAAGTTAATGTTGCTTGTTATGGAAATGCGACAGGAACTATAACTGTAACTCCAACCGGGGGTACAAGCCCATATACCTACAATTGGGGTGGAGGAGTTACTACTCAAAACCGCACCGAATTGGCCGCTGGAACTTATGCTGTAACCATAACCGATGCTAACGGATGTACTACTACAGTTACTAAAACTATAACGCAGCCTAACGCACTTACTTTAAGCACTGCAATAACCAAAGCATCGTGTCCAGGAGTTAGTGATGGTGCTATAACCCTTACAGTTTCTGGAGGAACTACTAGCTACTCTGTAGCATGGTCAGGTCCTAATGGTTATACTTCAACTGCAACAAGTCCGACAGGTTTGGAAGCAGGCACCTATATAGTAACAGTAACCGATGCTAATGGCTGTACTGCAACTGCTACAGTTGTTGTAGGAAACACTAACCCAAGTCCAGCACAACCAGGAACCATCACCAAATAAATCTAGCAATTCCCCTCCCCATTAAATACCTACTTCGTATGAACTATTTATATAAAAACACTTCAAATACCAATGGTTTTTCCTTTGGAATTTACAACCCAAAAAAGAATACTACAATTTCTTTTTTAGGAGGATTAAAAACAGTAGTACTTGTAATGATGCTATTGGTTTTTAGTAATTCTAAAGCAGCGACCATAACTAGTACTGCAACAGGGGGTACATGGGCGACAGCTTCAACTTGGGTTGGTGGAGTTGTTCCATCAGCTGCGGATAATGTTATTATTGCAACTACTGGAACTTCATCAGTAGACGTTCAAGCTAATATTACACAAACCGGTTCAGTTACGGTTAATAGTGGAGCAATATTTGCTTCAACTACAGGAGCAACCGTAATAATAGGATCTTTGACAGTTGTTTCTGGAGGAACTGTGAATATGAATCGTAATTTCACAGTTACTGGTTCTACAACAATTTCGGGTACAATTAACTTTGCATCAAATAGTGGAACAGCAAGAACCATGACTTTTACAGGTGATGTTACTCTTAATAGTGGCTCTATATGGACAGAGCCTGCTACTGGTAATGGTGCAAATAATAATTATAGTTTCGGTGGTAATTTCATTAATAATGCAACTACTTTTTCAGCATTAGGTAACGGATCGCATACTTTTAGTGGTACTGCAAAAACCGTATCGGGAGTATCTACTACAATTCCGGTTATTGTTATTTCTGGATCGATAACAAATTCAATTACATTAACCGTTGGAACTTCTTTGACCGTTAGTAGTGGTGGAACCTTACAAATGGGTTCAGGTGGAAGCCCATCTCTTGTTAATGGATCAGGAACATTTGTATTGTCTGCAGGTGCAACCATAGGAATAACTTCTGTTGACGGTATTTCGGTTACAGGAACTACAGGAAATATTCAAAACTCAGGAACTAGAACTTATACTGCTGGATCAAATTATATATATAATGGAAATGCAAATCAAATTACTGGGAATGGATTAAATCAAAATTCACCATTAAATGTTCAAATTAATAACACTGGTTATACAGTTTCATTGAGCGCTGCAACTACAATGACAGGAAACCTTTCGGTATTAAGTGGAGCTGTTGTTAATTTAGGAACCTTTTCTTCAACCGCTGTTTCGTTAACACTTGGTGGAGTAGTTCAAAATACAGGAACTTCTTATGGTGGTACAGGAACTTCAGGAAGTACAATAAACTCAACTTATTTTGCTGCCACAAGTGGTAAAATAACTGTGGGAACAGTTTGTACCACAGGTGTTTGGGTAGGGACTACTAGTGCCGATTGGAATACCGCCTCTAACTGGTGTAATGGTACTTTGCCAACAGCCGCAACAGCCGTAACTATTAACTCTGGAGGTAATCAACCAACAATAAGTGGGTCTGCATTTTGTAACGGTATTACAATAAACACTGGTGCCACACTAACAGTTTCTGCTACTGGAACTTTAGCAGTATCTGGTGCAATAACAAAAAATGGTACCTTAACACTTGCAACCGGAAGTACAATTAATTATGCTGCCGCTGGAAATCAAACTGTTTTGGATGTCGCCTATAGTAATTTAACTACATCTGGAACTGGTACAAAAACACAAGCTTTGGGTGGAAATAGATCATTTTCTGGAAATTTAACAATAGGAAGTGGAACGAATTACACAACATCTGGAAACAAGACATTAACAATTTCTGGTACAACTAATGTTTCTGGAACGTTAACCCTTGGAGGAACAAGCGCTAAAACATTTACTGGTAATGTAACTATAAATTCTGGTGGTGTTTGGAATGAAACTGGGATTTCTTCCTACAGTTTTGCAGGAAATTTCACTAATAATGCTACAACATTTACTGCTAATACAGGTAATCATACTTTTACAGGTGCTGCAAAAACTTTTAGTGGATCTACGATTACTGCAATTCCAACTTTAACTATTACTGGAACATATACCAATTCAGGCACATTGACTGTTGCAACAGCATTAACGGCTACAGCTGTTGGTTCAAGTTTAACACAAAGCACTACTGTAGTATTAAATATTGGAGGGACTTCTGCTATTACAACTTTTAATGCCTCTGCTATTGGGAATACAGTTAATTATACATCAGCAAATCAAACAATACTTGCAACTACCTATCATAACCTTACTTTAGGAGGTGCTGTTAAAACTTTTCCTACTGGAACTACAACTATTAATGGTGTATTATCTATCGAAAATGGAACGTCAACCAATGTTTTTACAGGTTCAATTGCCTATGGGCCTTCAGCAACTTTACAATATAATGCTGCTGCAAGTGCAAGAACAGTTGCATCCGAATGGCCAGCTACATTTTCTGCAACAGGTGGAGTAGTAATTAAAGGTACAGGTTTAATAACTTTAAATGCCGCCAAAGTTTTAGGTACAAATACTAAAGTTTCGTTGAACATTACTTCAGGAGCTAAATTAGTAACAGCAAATTTAGGATTGACTTTCAATGGTGATTTTACTAATGCGGGTACATTTACCGCTGGCTCTTCTCCAATAACAATTACAGGTACTACAACAACACAAAACATTGCTGGATTTACAACAACTGGTGCAGTTTCTATGACCAAAAATTCTGGTGTAGCAACTATTACTAGTGCAATTAGTGCAGCAGCACTTACTATTAATGGAACAAGTGGAACACTTAATTTAGGAAGTAGTTTAACGCATACTTTTTCTGGGGATGTAACTTTAACTTCTGGTACATTAAATGGTGGGGTGTTAAATACCATTAACGTAACAAGTTCTACAACTTCTGCATGGAATGGTACAGGTTCTGTTTTTGACCCAGGTACTAGTACAGTTGTTTTTGGAGGAGTTGCTCAAACTATTGCTGCAACATCACCAACTTTTTATAATGTTAGTTTTTCGGGAACTACAGCAACCAAAACCATTACTAATTCATTAACAGTTGCAAATAATATTAATATTATTAGTTCTGCTAAATTGCTTTTAACTACGGGAACTATTTCAACAACTAAGGTACTTCAATTTGGAGGTGTTTCGCAAGTAGGAGGATCTTGGGGTTTTACAGGTTCATCGGCAACAAATACCAACACCACATATTTTATTACAGGTGGTACAGGAATATTAAATTCATCTACAGCACAAAGATTTGTAATTACTGGTGCAGCAACTCAAGTAGCTGGAGCAAGTCAAAATCTTACCATAACAGCACAAAATGCGGATGGATCAACACTTACATCCTACACAGGAGATAAATCGTTAACTTTTTCAGGAGCTACATCTTCACCAAACGGAACTGCACCAACTATTAAAGATAAAACTGGAACTTTGGTTCCTTTTGGTACGCCAACAACTATTACATTTGCAAGTGGAGTAGCAACTGTTTCTGGTGGAAATAACGGGGTAATGACTTTGTATAAAGCGGAAGTTGCTACAATTGCTGCTGTTGATGGAGCAATTACTTCTACAGGTAGTGACCGATTATTTGTTACCGTTTCTAATAGTGCTTCAACAAGTTTAGTTTTTACTACACAGCCTAACGGAGGAAATACCAATGAATTTTGGACCAACCAACCAGTGGTTACTTGGCAGGATTCTTATTCTAATTTAGTTTTAGGAACTGCAAAGAACGTTACATTAGCAATCGGAACTAATCCAAGTTCTGGAGTATTAAATGGAGTAATTACTGCTGCATTAAATGTACTTACTGGACAAGCTATTTTTGATGGTCTTTCAATTGATAAATCAGGAACAGGATATACTTTAAGTGCAACTGCAACAAGTGTAACTACAGGAACAAGTGCTGCTTTTAACATCTCTAATCCAGCACCAAGTTTAAATACTATAACTCCTAATACAGTTTGTTCTGGAAGTGCGGAATTTACTTTAGCACTTAGCGGTTCTAATTTTAACGCAGCATCAACTGTTAAAATAAATGGAAATGATATAGCTACAACTTTTATAGATAGTGATAGTATTACCGCGGTAATACCAGCTTCTTATATTGTTAATGGAGGTACTCCTTCAATTACAGTTTTCACACCATTACCTGGTGGAGGAGCTTCTACAGGAGTTGCATTAACGGTTACTCAAGTAGCAATCAACCCTACAATTACACAACCAACATGTTACTCAGATGGTGGAATAGTATTAACTCCTTCTGGAGGTACTAGCCCATATTCTTATGATTGGTCGGATTTAGCTGGAACGAGTAATCCAAAGGATAGAACAGGTTTGTTACCAACTAATTATTCTGTAACGGTTACCGATGCTAATGGATGCGCTACTATTTCTGGTGATTATGCTATAACTGCTCCAACAAATTGTACTGGAATAACGGTTTGTAAATCGGATACAACTTCAATATTATCGGTTCCACCAGATGCTAACGATACTTCCTTCACTTGGACATTACCTCTAGGAGCAACAATTAATTCGGGTCAAGGAACTTCAACAATATCCGTAAATTGGACAAATGTTGCCGTTGGAGGATATCCAATAACAGTTGTTGGAAACAATAGTTGTGGTACTAGTTCACAGTCTATTATGAATGTTTATGTGCAACAACCTATTGCTTCTGCTTCTGCAGATTTAGCATGCTCTGGAAGTAATTTAAATTTATATGCAAGTGGTGGTGTAAGTTATTCTTGGTCGGGTCCTAACGGTTTTACTAGCCAAAGTGCAAATCCTGTTTTGTATAACGCTACTTCGGTTTTAAACGGAACTTATTCCGTTATAGTTACCAATAGTAATGGCTGTTCGGCAATAACTTCTACAGTAATTTCTGTAAATACCTCGCCGTCTATTACCGGATCAACAACTAACCCAACTGCAGGGAATGCAAATGGATCTGTTACTTTAAGTTCTGTAAGTGGTGGAAGTGGATTTACTTATGCTTGGACCGCTCAAAACAACCCTTCATTTACTGCAAATACTCAAAATATTTCATCTCTTACATCAGATAATTATACAGTATTAGTAACTAATGCTTCTGGTTGTAACACATCACAAACTTTCTCACTAAGTGATATTACTCTTAGTGTTGCTTCTTCTAGCAATGTTTCTTGTTATAATGGAACTAATGGAACAATAACATTAAATACACCTTCTGGGGGGACGGCGCCATATAGTTTTGTATGGACTGCGAGTAATGGAGGAATTGTACCTTCGGGACAAGCAAATAATCAAAATTTAACAAACTTAATTGCAGGAAAATACAGTGTAGTTGTTACCGATAGTAATAATGCTCAAGGATTTGCAAATGTTACTATTACCCAACCTTCTGCAATACAAGCAGATGGTATAGTTACAAATATTAATTGTAACGCAGGTACTACTGGTGCAATAACACTTACAGTAACAGGAGGAACAGGAAGTTATACTTACAGTTGGGCTGACGGACCAACAACTAAAGACAGAAGTTCATTAGCTGCTGGAACTTATACAGTTATTATAACTGATGCAAATTCTTGTACCTTAACGCGGTCTTTTACCATAACACAACCAACAGCAACAATTACTACTATTGCAACAGTAACTGGAGTTAGTTGTTATGGTGGTAGCACTGGACAAGCAATTTTAGCAGTAAGTGGAGGAACAAGTCCATATACTTATTCTTGGAATGGTACTAGTTTTTCGGCAACAACAAAAGATATTTCTAATAGACCTGCGGGTACTTATAATGTTACCATCACCGATAGTAAATTATGTACTTTATCGCTTACAGCAGCAACCGCTGTAGTAATTACGCAACCTGCTGCTGCATTAAGTTTATCTAATGTGGCTACAAATGTTAATTGTAAAGGAAATACAACAGGAGCAATTAATTTAACTGCTACTGGTGGAACAACTCCATATACCTATTCTTGGAGTAATGGAGTTACAACAGAAGATTTATCTAATCTTGCTGCAGGAACTTATAGTGTTACAGTTATTGATGCAAAAAACTGTTCAACAACTGATACAGTAACTATTACTGAACCAACTGCTAATCTTAGCGCAAGCAATACAACTACCAATGTAAGTTGCAATGGAGGCGCTACTGGAGCCATTGACTTAACGGTTTCTGGAGGAACATCTGCCTATACTTACTTATGGTCTAATGGCGCTACTAATGAAGATCTTAGTTCTAAAACTGCCGGGGTATATTCAGTTATAATTACGGATGCTAATGGTTGTACTACAACAAACAGCGCTACTTTAACCCAACCAGCAGCAATTTCTGTTTCTGGATTGGTAACAAATGTAGTATGTAACGGAAGTTCTACAGGAGCAATTGCAATTACTGCTAGTGGTGGAACAGGAACTTATACTTACAATTGGGGAGGAGGAATAACTACTAAAAACAGATCTACTTTAGCAGCTGGAACTTATACTGTTACAGTAACCGATGCTAGTAGTTGTACTTCTGCAGCAACTAGTTTTGTTGTTACGCAATCTCCAGCTTTAGCATTAACTACTACAAAAAAGAATATTGGTTGTAAATCTGCAAGTAACGGAAGTATAGCACTTTCTGTTACAGGAGGAGTTTATCCATATTCTTATTCTTGGACAGGGTCAAATGGTTTTACTGCTTCAACTCAAAATATCGATAATATACCGGCAGGTACTTATACAATAACGGTTACAGATGCAAATTCTTGTACTGCAAGTCAAACAGGTATTACATTAACCCAACCGGCTTCAGTTTTATCAATTGTCACAACACCTTCGGCAGTAACTTGTCAAGGTGGATCTAATGGAAGTATTACTGCAGTGCCAAGTGGCGGAACCAGTCCTTATACCTATGCTTGGTCTACAGGAGCCACAACAAATTCTGTGAGTGGCCTACCTAAAGGACCATATACTGTAGTGGTAACCGATGTAAACGGTTGTTCATTATATCAAAATGTTTTGGTAAATGAGCCTGCAACTAAAATTGAATTATATGCTAACGTAAAAGAGTCTTCTTCTTGCGGAAATGCAACCGGAGCAATAGAGGTTTCTGTTGTTAACGGAAATGGTCCATTTGCATATTCTTGGACAAATACAACTCAAACAACTGCAAACCCAACAGGATTAGCAGCAGGAAATTATTCGGTGTCAGTTTTAGATAATATTGGTTGTTCCGCTTCATTAAATGTTATAGTTGCTACAGCCACTGCATTAACAACGTCAATAACAACTTATCCTAAAACGTGTCTTTATAACGACGGATCTGCCTATGCAATTGTTACTGGTGGAGTACCACCTTATACTTATTCTTGGAATAATGGCGCAACATCTCAAAATATTGGTTTGTTAAGTTCTGGTACTGTTTCAGTTTCTGTTACCGATGCTAACGGTTGTAACATAACACAAACTGCAGCAGTTGGATCTATTAGTTGTTTATCTCCAATAGCAGTAAATGACACTTTCAATACTAACTATCAAACTGCTCTATCTGGAACCGTAGCGACTGGAGATTCTGATCCAGATGCTATAGACCAAGATCATCCTTTTTTACAATATTTCAGCACTCAAAATCCAACACCTTCTCAAGGGGTATTGAACTGGGGAACTGATTATAATGGAGCCTTTACTTTTGTACCTGCCGCAGGTTTTGCAGGTGTAATAACATTAACCTATAAAGTTTTTGACGCTACTGGATTAAGTGCCACCGGAACTTACACAATAACGGTAGGTCCTAGCGCTATAAATGATGCTTTAGGAACTCCATTGAATACTGCATTAACCAATACAGTTAATACAAACGATTTTTTCGCAACTGGATCTGTTTTTTCTAAATTATCAGAACCAACTCATGGAACAATAGTATTTAATACCGATGGTTCTTTTGTTTATACTCCAAATACAAATTATGCTGGAGATGATAGTTTCACTTATAAAATATGTTTAGGTGCTCCTAATGAAACAATATGTAGTAATACTGCAACAGTTTTAATTTCTATAAATGGTTCTGCAGATGTAGCAATTTCTAAAACAGTAAATACTACAACACCTAATGTTGGTTCAAATGTAGTGTTTACACTAACGGCTACTAATAATGGTCCGAATTTGGCATTAGGAGTTAATGTTACAGATAGTTTACCAACAGGTTATACTTATGTTTCAAATACTTCAAACGCCGGAAGTTTCAACTCTACAACAGGTGTTTGGACTGTTGGAAGTTTGGCTAATGCTACAACAGCAACATTGCAAATAACAGCAACAGTTAATCCTGCTGGAGACTATACTAATTCAGCAACGATTACTAGTGATAGTGTTGACCCTGGAAGTTCTAATAATTCGGATTCTGTAACAACAATTCCGGTACTTCAATCGGATATTTCGATATCTGGAAGTGTTAATAACGCCTCTCAAAGTATTGGTTCATCGGTAGTGTTTACCATAACAGTTACCAACAATGGACCAAACAATGCTACAGGTGTAAATGTAGCAGATTTACTACCAAGCGGATTTACTTTTGTTAGTAATACTGCAGGAGTTGGTACTTATGATGCTATTACAGGAGTTTGGACCATTGGAGATTTATCTAGTGGTACAACGGTAACTTTAACAATTACGGCTATAGTTAACAGTTCAAGCAACCATACCAATACCGCTGTGGTGAGTAGTACTACTCACGATCCAAATTCAGTTAATAATACTACTTCTCAAGTTGTTACTCCAGGTGCTATTTCCAATTTGAGTTTAACTAAAACTTTAAATAATGCCAATCCTTATGTTGGTGGACTTGTTGAGTTTACTTTAACAGCAACTAATAATGGACCTAGTAATGCTTCAGGGGTATCAGTGCTAGACCCATTACCATCTGGTTACACCTATAATTCAGACAATGGAACTGGATCTTACAATCCTACTACTGGAGTTTGGACTATTGGGAATATGACTAATGGTGCAACTGCTACTCTTAAAGTGTATGCTATTGTAAAAGCAAGTGGTAATTATACAAATAGTGCTACAATTAGTTCTACTGATCAACCAGATAATGACACTTCCAATAATTCACCAAGTGTTACTCCTACAACTGTAGTTGCACAGGCAGATCTTTCTATCATTAAATCAGTAAATACTTTTGAGGCTGTTATCGGAAACAATGTAGTGTTTACACTTGCCGTTACTAATAACGGACCAAGTGATGCTACAGGAGTAAATGTGTCTGACTTATTACCATCTGGATATACTTATGTTTCTTATACTACTGCATCTGGAACGTATTCAAATAGTACCGGTTTATGGAACGTTGGAGCAATTGCTAACGGATCTACAGCAACAATTGCAATTACAGCGTCTATTAATAGCACTGGAAATTATATAAATGTGGCTTCAGTTAATGCAACAACTGCCGATTTATCTTCTGGAAATAATACTTCTACTAAAACAGTAACTCCAATTCCTTTATTGGTAATTAATAATCCTGCGGCGGTTTGTTTCCCAACCACAATAGACATTACTGCTTCGGCAATTACTGCTGGGTCTTCTTCTAATTTAACTTATTCGTATTGGAATGATAGTAATGCTACAAGTCCTTACAGTACTCCAACGAATGCAACTAACGGGACTTATTATATTAAAGCAACTACAACTTCTGGTAATTATACTGTAGAGCCAGTGTTTGTAATAGTTACTCCAGTGTCTGTTTCGGGTTCAATATCTGGTGCAGCAACGGTATGTTCAGGAACAAATAGTACAACATTGACGTTAAGTGGATATACAGGAACAATTCAATGGCAGTCGTCCAATGCGCTTGCAGGAACTTATGCCAATATTGATGGAGCAATTTCTGCAACTTATACTGCAACTAACTTGACTTCTACTACTTATTATAAAGCAGTGGTTACAAATGGAGTTTGTTCTTCATCAACTTCAAGTGCAGTTTCTATTGTTGTTAATTCGGTAGTTAATGGTACTATCTCTGGTGCAGGAACGGTTTGTTCAGCAATAACTAATACTACTTTATTAACTTTAAATGGAAGTGTAGGTTCTATTCAATGGCAATCTTCTTCTAATAATACTTTATTTACAAATATTAATGGCGCTAATGCTTCAACATATACTGCCATAAACCTGTCTGCTAACACTTATTTTAGAGCAATAATTTCTAGTTCTAGTTGTACATCTGCAACTACAATAAGTGTAGAGATTACAGTATTGGCTTCTAATATTTGGAATGGTTCTATTAGTACTGCATGGAATACAGCAGCAAACTGGAGTTGTGGTGTTCCTGCTTCGGGAGATAATATTGAAATCCCAGGAGGTCTTACAAATTATCCAATATTAGATGGACCAAGAAATCCAGGAAATATTATTCTTGCAAATGGAGCAACAATAAATTTAAACAATACAACATTAGTAGTTTCTGGAACTTTTTCAGGTACAGGAACCTTAATAGGAGGAGGAAACTCTGGTCTTACTATAAATGGATCAGGTAACCAAGGTACATTCTATATGAATCAAACTACACCTGGAACATCTAATGTAGTTGAAAATTTTACTTTAAATTCATCTTCAACAGGAAGTGCTACTTTAGGAAATGCTATGAGTATTTCAGGAATTTTAACCTTAACTAATGGAACATTTAATACTGGAGATAATTTAACACTGACTAGTAACGGAACCAAAACTGCTGTTGTAGCACCAATAACCGATTGTAGTGCTGTAACTATAACAGGAGACGTAACAGTTGAGAGATTTTTTCCAGCACGTCGTGCTTTTAGATTTATTTCTTCACCAGTAACTACTACTACAACAATAAGAGATAACTGGCAAGAAGGAGTAAACAATCCACCTCCAGCTTATGTTACTAACTTGAATCCACATCCAGGTTATGGAACTCATATAACAGGAAACATGACAGGTGGAGGTATTTATGGTTTTGACGTTACTCAAACTACTAATAATTCTATGTTTACTTATAACAATGCTTCAGGAGCGTGGGGGGCTGTTCCAAATACTAATGCTACAACATTAACTGCGGGCGTGCCATACAGATTGTTAATAAGAGGAGATCGATCTATTAACATGAGTACTAACGCACCTACTCCAACTAATACAATAATAAGAGCTAAAGGAGCATTAAAAATTTGTGATGCTTCAGCAGGCACATTGAATCAAAATGCAAATGGATTTAGTTTTATAGGAAATCCATACCAAGCAACAGTAGATATTAAAGCGGTTTTAACACAAAGCAGTAATATCAATTCAAATTTCTATTGGGTTTGGGATCCTACAATTAATACTAGAGGAGGTTATGTTGCTTATGATTTGTCTTTAGGATTAAATCCTGTTAGTGGATCTCATATTAATGAATTCTTACAACCTTGGCAAGGATGTTTTGTAAAAAACACAGCAACCGGATTAGGAAGTATTACTTTTCATGAATCCTTTAAGTCAACTTCTATAGTAAATGAAAATGCTTACAAATCAAGTTCAGCAGCATATATTAGAGCCACGCTTTATGAAAGTAATACACTTGCTTCAAATGGTGTTGCTGCCGATGGTCTTATTGTGAAATTTGGAACGAACTACAATAATAGTGTTGATGGAAGCGACGCTGCAAAACTTGTAAATCAAGATGAAATATTTGCTGCTAAAAACAACACAAGTTTATTAGGTATTGAAAGTAGAATGTTACCGTTAGAAACAGATGTTATTCCATTAAATATTACCCAATATAGATTTACTAATTATACTATTGTAGCAGAAGGAACTAACATGAGCGGAATTCCTGCTTATTTACACGATCAATTGTTGCAAACTTATACCGAAATCCCTCAATCGAGTTCGATAAGTTATCCGTATATAATAAATGCAAGTGATGCTACTACTTCGGCTGCCGATAGATTTAGAATTGTATTTCAAAATCCAAACTTAAATATTAATACTAATTCTTCTTTAAATTTCACGATGTATCCAAACCCTTCTAAACAAGGTGTGTTTGATATTGTTATGACAGACGCAACGGATGATACCAAATTAGTTATTTATAATACTATCGGACAAGAAGTTTATACCACTAATTTGACACCGTCTAGTATTAATCATATTGACCCTAACAAAGTATTTGCTGTAGGGGTTTATTATGTAAAAATCACAAAGGAACAAGTTACTACCATTAAAAAATTAATAATAGAATAAAAATGAAAAACTTTAAAACAACTAAACTATTATTTACAATTTTGGTTCTATTAATAACTATTAGCGCTTCTTCGCAAGGAGAAGAAGCTCCAGCAGGTTTTGGAGATAACGTAGTAGACAATAATACAACTCCTGCTGCACCTATAAATGATTATATAGGTGTAGGAGTTGTACTTGGTTCACTATATGCATTTTATTTAACAAAAAGAAAAGTAAAAAAGAGTTATTAATTTTTTTTGACAATTATCTTTAAAAAAGTATTGGTAGTTAGGATTTTAAAAAATAATTTATTTTTTAAAATTGAATCAAATTATTCTGATTTTTTCAGTAATAATGCTATTTATTGGCAAAATATTTTTTCTTTAAAGAGAAATCAAATAAATAACATAAAAAATTTTGATACAGAGTTTTTTTTTTTACTTTTACGCTCTATGAAAATTGACTTATATAAAATAATATTTGTGTGTATTGGATTTCTGTTTTGCAATAATAGCATTGCTAGCACTAATCCTCCACAACCTACTTTGCCATTACCTCCTCCTCAATTACCAATAGGAACAGGAATGATGATGCTTGTAATTGCGGCATTAATATTAGCATTTTATAAATACAAAAAAAGCTTCAAGATTTCCTGAAGCTTTTCTTTTTAAGTTTGTTTATTCTATCTAATAGAATGTAACTTCGAAACGTATTTCCCAATAACATCAAATTCTAAATTTACTTTAGTTCCAATTTTAAACGAATTAAAATTAGTGTGCTCAAAGGTGTATGGAATAATAGCCACACTAAATTCGTTAGTTTTAGAATTTACTACTGTTAAACTCACCCCATTTACTGTTATAGAGCCCTTTTCAATTGTAATGTTGTGCAATGAGGCATCATACTCAAAAGTAAACAGCCAACTTCCATTTGTTTCTTCAATAGATTTACAAATACCAACTTGATCCACATGTCCTTGTACTAAATGGCCATCTAGTCTATCACCCAGTTTCATGGCGCGTTCTAAATTTACTACATCGTTTATTTTCCAGTCTCCAACATTAGTCTTGTCTATTGTTTCTTGAATAGCAGTAACAGTATACGTGTCGTTTTCTATAGCAACAACCGTAAGACATACCCCATTATGTGCTACACTTTGGTCTATTTTTAATTCATTTAATAAGGAGGAACTTACGTTAATATGTAAGTTTCCATCTTGTTTTTGTAAGTCTTTTATAATTCCGAGGGTTTCAATTATTCCTGTAAACATTTGTCGTTTTATTTTACTAAATTTGCACTTCAAAATTAGCAATAAATAAGAAATAACCTCCATGAAAAAAGCAGAAAATATAATCGTTGGAATTTCAATAGGAGATT
>CANGCT010000044.1 GCA_947452415.1 Flavobacteriaceae bacterium | reverse complement strand
GACACCAATGGCGCAATTGGAATAGCGAAGAAATAGATCAAATCACCGAGTTGATTGACACCCTAAAAACCAATCCCAACAGCCGACGCATGTTAGTTTCTGCTTGGAATCCATCGGTTTTACCAGACACAACAAAATCCTTTGCCGAAAATATTGCCAATGGCAAAGTTGCCTTACCGCCTTGTCATGCCTTTTTCCAGTTTTATGTTTCCGAAGGGAAATTATCCTGCCAATTGTACCAACGAAGTGCTGATATTTTCTTGGGAGTACCTTTTAACATTGCTTCCTATGCCCTACTGACCATGATGATTGCACAAGTTTGCAATCTAGAAGCAGGAGAATTTATTCACACCTTTGGCGATGCACACATTTACAACAACCATTTTGAACAACTAGAATTGCAACTTTCCCGCGATGTAAAAACTCTTCCTAAAATGGTTTTAAATCCAAATATTAAAAACATTTTAGATTTTACTTTTGAAGATTTCACTTTAGAAGGCTACGACCCACATCCACATATTAAAGGGGCGGTTGCGGTGTAAAAACTAGGCACTATTTCATTCCATAGAGAAAGATGTAACTAAAAAATCCGCTTGACAAACAAATTGCCAAACGGATTTTTAACAAACAAACTTAAACCTAAACTTTTAAATAACTATATTCAGCAGTTGCTACATAAGTAGCAACACCAAAAGACATTATGTTGATTATTTTTTAACAGCCTTAACTATTTCATTTTATGTATTACTGGAACAAAGAAAAGCAATTAAATATTAGGTTTTGCAAGGGCTATACAGTTTTACCAAATTATTAAAATGACACCCTTTAAAAAATCGTATTGCCAAATAATGGGAGTAATTTTATCAAATGAAAATAAGAAAACGTTTTCTTAATGGATTTTACACAAAACTTAATTTGGAATTTAATCCGTAAATTCGTAGCTTTATATTCAAATATTTCTAATTATGGATACCAACCAACACGAAATCTACGAATATGCACGAAAAAGAATAAGACAAAAAAAAGGTCTTTACTTCCATTTTGTCTTATTTCTTTTAGGTAGCATCTTTTTATTTATTGCTAATAAATGGATAGGCATAAGCGAACAAAATAATTGGTATATTTGGGCCATTACTTCTTGGCTATTTGTATTTGTTTTGCATTTTATTAAAGTTTTTATTACCGATAGTTTCATGAATAAAAACTGGGAACGCGAACAAATCAATAGATTAATGACTACCCAAGAAAAAAAAATTGAACAACTTAAAAACGAAGTGGAAAACCAAAAACCTATAGAATGATTATTCTTATTGCAGCAGCAGCTGAAAACAACGCCCTTGGAAAAGACAATCAATTACTTTGGCATCTTCCCGAAGATTTTAAACGATTTAAGCAAATTACTTCTGGACATTATATCATCATGGGTAGAAAAACTTTTGAAAGTTTTCCGAAACCATTACCCAACCGTACCCACGTTATTATTACGCGTCAAAAAAACTACCTAGCAGAAGGTTGCATCATAGTGCATTCTCTAGAAGAAGCAATTGCAATTTCACCTAAAACCGAAGAAGTATTTATTATTGGTGGTGCCGAAATTTACAATCAATCTATTGACTCGGCAGATAAAATTGAACTTACTCGTGTGCACACTAGCCTAGAAGCAGATGCTTATTTCCCTATTATCGATTTAACCCAATGGAAATTGACATTTGAAGAGCACCATCACAAAGACGAAAAGCACGATTACGACTATACTTTTGAGACGTATTTGAAAATATAAAAAAAATCTGGAATACTATATTTTAAAACGTATTTTAATTTAACCTGCTGGGTGTAATTCAATTTATTTTACTTTTTACCACATAGATTCATAGTTTTTTTTTAAACAAAAGGCGTTTCACTTATTTAAAGATAATCATAGCTATGTGAACCCATAAATTGGGCTTTTTTTTAATACTTTTTTCTATGATTCTATGATTCTATGTGGTTCATTATATTAATTTTTACCTATTTGAACTTTTTTATTAATTGCACCCAATGGATTTAATTTAGTATTTGTTTATTGGGATTTCAATTTTTATTATTTGTACTTTTGCGCGATAAAAATTACTAGCAAAAATGTCTAAAAACGTCACTCCGTATAAAGATTCTACTTTAGGAAAAAAAGAACAAGTAACCCAAATGTTTGATGCTATTTCCGGGAATTACGATGGTTTAAACCGTGTGATCTCTTTTGGGATAGACGTAAAATGGCGTAAGAAAGTACTGCAATTAGTTGCTGCCAAAAACCCAGAAACCATTTTAGACATTGCTACCGGAACTGGTGATTTGGCAATTTTAATGGCAAAAACCAATGCGAAAAACATTATTGGTTTGGACATTTCGGCAGGAATGCTAGAAGTTGGAATAAAAAAAATTGCAGAAAAAAAATTAGACCACATTATTGATATGGTAATTGGCGATAGCGAAAATATGCCATTTCCAGACAATCATTTTGATGCGATCACGGTTTCCTTTGGGATTCGTAATTTTGAAACGTTGGACAAAGGCCTTGCTGAAATACTTCGTGTGCTAAAGCCAAACGGGATTTTTGTGATTTTAGAAACTTCGGTTCCTGAGAAAACACCGTTCAAACAAGGGTATCGTTTTTATACTAAAAATATTTTACCTATCATTGGTAAACTTTTTTCAAAAGACAACGTTGCCTATGGTTATTTATCCGAATCGGCGTCTGTTTTTCCTTATGGAGAAAAGTTAAACAATATTTTACGAAAAATTGGGTTTATAGAGGTAGTAGCAATGCCACAAACTTTTGGAGTGGCAACTATCTATTCGGCAACCAAAAAATAATACCACTAATCTTCACGATTAGAAATGCAGCATTTATGAAGAAACTATTTTATTTTTTCCTAGTCCTATTAAGTTTGCCTAGTCCGGCACAGACCACAGGTATTTTCTCCAAAAATCCGATTATTAACTTAGAAAACTTTGATAAACAACACGTTTATTTTGGTTATTTCCTTGGATTTAATACCTACGATTTTAAAATTGATTATTTAAATACTCCAAGTAAAGACATTGAAGTAACTAGCACTACCGGTTTTAATGTAGGGGTTGTAGCCGATCTTCGTTTGCAAGAATATATCAACTTACGATTTGAACCAGGCTTGTATTATGCCCAACGAAACTTAACTTATAGCGGGTTCACCAGACAAATAGATGCTAATAGAGAAATTCGTTCCACTTTTATTGATTTCCCATTATTATTAAAATTTTCTTCTAAACGAGTTGGAAATGTAAGACCTTATTTAGTTGGAGGTATTTCAGCTACACTAAACCTAGCGAGTAACTCTAAATCAATTGACGATAATTACCAACAACGATTCCGATTGAAACCATGGACACAAAATTATGAACTTGGCTTTGGAGTAGATTTATATTTAGAATATTTTAAATTTTCTCCATCTATTAGAGGCGTTTTTGGATTGAATGACGAATTAATTCGCGACAACAATCCAGACAGTCCTTGGACAGGTAATATTGCAGCAATGAAATCTAGAGGGGTTTTTGTAAACTTTACCTTCCACTAAGAAGTAGCTCTTTTAAACTCACTCAAGAAAATTGCAGTTGCGGTAGCCACATTCAAACTTTCGGTTTGTTGTAAACTGCCAAAACGAGGAATTGCCAATCTATTGAAAACTAGTTTTTCTATAGTTTCAGATATACCATTCGCTTCATTTCCTAATACTAAAATCCCTTCTTGCGGAAGATTTTCTTTATATACATTTTTACCATCCATAAAAGTTCCAAAAACAGGAATAGATGTATTTTGAAGTTGTTTTTCTAAATCGATATACGAAACCGCAACTCTGGCAATGGAGCCCATTGTAGCCTGCACCACTTTTGGATTATAAACATCTACCGTTTGCTCGTTACACCACAGTTGCTCCACGCCAAACCAATCGCATAAGCGAATAATGGTACCTAAATTTCCAGGATCACGAATGCTATCTAAAGCAACTATCAGCCCTTTATGTATTGGAGCTTTGACTTCGGGAATTTTGAATAATGCCAAGCAATTATTTGGAGTTGCCAAACAAGATATTTTCTTTAATTCCGCCTCGGTAATTAGTGTTTTTTGAGAACTATTTACAGCATCCAAAATAGGCTCGGTAACAAATAAATGTTCCAAAATAAAGTTCGAATCGAGCAATTCTTGAATGACTTTTACTCCTTCGGCAAGAAATAATTTATGAATCACCCGAAATTTTTTTTGCTGTAAACTAGTAATTAGTTTAATTTGGTTTTTACTAACCATAAAAAAATGTACTTTTGAATTAAATTTGCAACTTTTGAAAAATCACCTTACAAAAATATCATTATTTATTCTAATCGCACTTATAATTGTTGCTTGTAATACAACAAAACGTGTTCCCGATGGCAAACGCTTGTTAATGAAAAATGAAATTTCAGTTGACGCCAAAGCCATCAAAGATGAAGATGTATTTTTTCAATTGTACCAAAAGCCTAACAGTGCTATACTTGGCTACCGTTTACGTTTGAATTTATTCAATTTAGCAAAACGAAATGCGGATACTTCTTATGCGAAATGGCTAAAAAGAAAACCCAACCGACAAGCGAATCTGGCAAAATTACTTTCCCAAAAACAAGTAGAACGCCTTGGAAAATCATTTTTAGTTTCGGGTTGGAGTGATTTTTTAATGAAAACCGGAGAAGCTCCTGTTCTTTTTGACTCCATTAGCACTCAAAAATCACTCAAAAGATTAGAATCTTATTATTACAACAAAGGGTATTTTGACGTAAAAGCACGATTTACCAGAGACACTTTGAAAGTTAAAAAAACCAATGTTAAATATACCATTGCGCTTAATAAAGCTTATCTTATTGATAGTATCCGAACTTCCATTGCAACTCCAGCATTAGATTCTTTATATAAAAATAAAATTGCAAATTCATTTGTTAAAAAAAATAATCAATATACTACAGCTAATCTAGACGAAGAACGCAATCGAATCACTACTGAATTCCGTAATAATGGTGCCTATCTTTTTCAGCAAAATTATATTTCCTATTCGCTAGACACAGTTAATACCCAGAAAAAAGTAAATGTGAAATTGATTGTGAAAGATTATTCTTACAGAGAAAACGATTCTACTAAAACGACTCCTTTTAAATTATATAAGATTAGCAAAGTTTCCATTTTTACCGATCGGGCTACTAACAAAATTGAATCGCCAATTAAAGATAGTTTACAGTATAAAGATTTTATATTATACAGTGAAAACAAATTAAAATACCGCCCAAAAGCAATAACTGATGCTGTTTTCATTACTAAAGGAAGTCTTTTTTCGGACAACAACACTGTTCTAACTACGAAATATTTAAGTAATTTAAAGGTTTTTAATTATCCAACTATTGAATATAAAATTGACCCTAAAGATAACAAATCCTTATTGGCAAATATTTATTTAAAACCTCGTGATAAATTCAGTTTTGGTTTGTCTGCCGATTTCATTCATTCTAATATTCAAGATTTCGGGATTTCGGGAAACACCTCTTTAGGAATTAGAAATGTATTTAATGGCGCTGAAACTTTTCAAATTGGATTTAGAGGAAACGTAGGCGCATCTAAAGACTTAGCAAATCCTAACAATAATTTCTTTAATATTTCTGAAATTGGGGTGGATGCAAAATTAAGTTTTCCAAGAATATTTTCCCAAATTAATACTACTAAAATCATCCCAAAAAGCATGATTCCTTCCACAGTATTTAGCGTTGGTTTTGCAAAACAACGAAATATTGGATTAGACAAACAAAATTTTACAAGCACATTCTCTTATAATTGGACTCCAAAAAAAAATAATAACTACCGATTGGATCTTTTTAATATTCAATATGTAAAAAACGTAAACGTTGGTAATTACTTTAACATTTACCAATCATCTTACAACGTACTTAATGCCATTGCCAACAATTACAGCTCCGTTAATTCAAACTATTTTACCAACGATACCAATCATCAATTAATAATTGAAAGTGGCACTAGTGGTTTTACCAATGAGGCCTTAGCAACTTCAAGCAGTCTTGCAATATCTGAAAATGATGTAAAAACAATTCGAAGCATTGAAGAACGCAGAAAAAGATTGACCGAAAATAATTTAATTTTTGCAACAAGCATCAGTTTTTCTAATACTACCAAAAAAGACATCTACGATAATTCGTTTCACGCTTTTAAAACCAAATTGGAATCGGCAGGTAATTTTCTTTCGATACTTGCAAGAGCTTCTAAACAATTAGACAAACAAGGTGGAGCAAATACCTTTTTTGAAGTGGAATATTCACAATATTTAAAAGGTGAATTTGAATATATAAAGCATTGGTCTTTTGCTGGGAAAAAAGTATTTGCCGTTAGAAGTTTTGCTGGTTTAGCTGTTCCTTATGGGAATTCTAAAAGTATTCCGTTCTCCCGAAGTTACTTTTCTGGAGGCTCCAACGACATAAGAGCTTGGCAACCCTATAGTTTAGGGCCTGGCCGAAGTGGCGGACTGAATGATTTTAATGAAGCTAACCTAAAAATAACCATAAGTGCCGAACTACGATTTAACATTTTAGGAAAATTCAATGGTGCTCTTTTTGCAGATGCAGGAAATGTATGGAATGTTTTAGATAATGTAACCGATGAAGCCTATACTTTCAACGGGATTCAATCTATAAAAACCTTTGCCATTGGCACTGGAACTGGTATTCGATACGATCAAGGACTTTTTGTAGTCCGCTTTGATATTGGTTTCAAAACTTATAATCCTGCCAAATTAGATAATGAAAAATGGATGAAAGAGATAAATTTATCTAAATCAGTATTAAATATTGGGATAAATTATCCGTTCTAATTTTAGAAATTGTTACTTTTGTAAACTTAATTAATAATAAATACAAGATGTCAAATAACATTAAACCTGGAGTTGCCACTGGAGATGAAGTTCAAGCAATTTTTGCTTACGCAAAAGAAAAAGGATTTGCAATTCCTGCGGTAAATGTAACTGGTTCTAGCACTGTTAATGGTGTTTTAGAAACAGCTGCAAAATTAAAAGCTCCTGTTATCATTCAGTTTTCAAATGGCGGTGCTCAATTTAATGCTGGCAAAGGACTTTCAAATGCTGGCGAAAAATCGGCTATTTTTGGTGCAATCGCTGGTGCAAAACATATTCACACTTTGGCAGAAGCTTATGGCGCTACCGTAATTCTCCATACAGACCACTGTGCTAAAAAACTTTTACCTTGGATTGATGGTTTATTGGATGCTTCTGAAAAGCATTTTGCAGAAACTGGAAAACCATTGTTCTCCTCTCACATGATTGACTTATCAGAAGAGCCAATTGAAGAAAACATTGCAATTTGCAAAACTTATTTGGCTCGTATGAGTAAAATGGGAATGACATTAGAAATTGAACTAGGAATTACTGGTGGTGAAGAAGATGGAGTAGACAATTCAGATGTTGATAGTTCAAAATTATACACACAACCATCGGAAGTTTCTTATGCTTACGAAGAACTTTTAAAAATAAGTCCAAGATTTACAATCGCGGCATCTTTTGGTAACGTTCATGGTGTTTACAAACCAGGAAACGTAAAATTAACTCCAAAAATCTTGAAAAATTCACAAGAGTATGTTCAAAATAAATTCAACACAGGTCCAAATCCAGTAGATTTTGTTTTCCATGGTGGTTCTGGATCTACTTTAGTAGAAATTAGAGAAGCTATTTCTTATGGAGTAGTTAAAATGAATATCGATACCGATTTACAATTTGCTTTCACCGAAGGAATTCGTGATTATATGGTAAACCATATTGAATACCTTAGAACTCAAATTGGAAATCCGGATGGAGCCGATGTTCCTAACAAAAAATATTACGATCCAAGAAAATGGGTTCGTGAAGGAGAAGTTACTTTTAACAATAGATTAGAAGAAGCTTTTGCTGACTTGAACAACGTAAATACTCTATAAAATTTGCTTCAAGTTTAAGGTTTCAAGTTTTAAAAAATGGAAACTTGAAACCTTAAACTTTTTAACATTAAACTATAAAAAATGGCTTGGTTTAAAAGAACAGAAAAAGGAATTACTACTGCAACCGAAGACAAGAAAGATGTACCTAAAGGACTTTGGTACAAATCTCCTACAGGAAAAATTATTGATGCGGATGAGCTGGAGCGCAACCTTTGGGTAAGTCCTGAAGATGGTTTTCATGTTAGAATTGGCAGTAAAGAATATTTTGAAATTTTGTTCGACAACAACGAATTCAAAGAATTAGATGCCAAAATGACCTCTAAAGATCCACTTGGATTTATAGATACAAAAAAGTATTCCGAACGATTGAAAGACGTTATGGACAAAACCAAGTTGAAAGACGCGGTTCGAACTGGAGTTGGAAAATCCAAAGGAAACGACTTAGTGGTATGCTGTATGGACTTTGCCTTTATTGGTGGTTCTATGGGTGCTGTAGTGGGAGAAAAAATTGCTCGTGGAATTGATTATTCTATAAAAAATAACGTACCGTTTGTAATGATATCCAAATCGGGTGGTGCACGTATGATGGAAGCAGCATATTCGCTTATGCAATTAGCAAAAACATCTGTAAAATTAGCGCAATTAGCCGAAGCCAAAATTCCGTATATCTCTTTATGTACTGATCCAACTACAGGAGGAACAACCGCTTCCTATGCTATGTTGGGCGATATTAATATTGCGGAGCCTGGTGCATTAATTGCCTTTGCAGGGCCTCGTGTGGTTCGTGATACTACGGGTAAAGATTTACCGGAAGGATTCCAAACTTCGGAATTTTTATTGGAACACGGATTTTTAGATTTTATTGCGCAAAGAAAAGAGTTGAAAGACAAAATCAATTTATACATTGATTTAATTTTGAATCAAAATATTAGATAGGTTTTTCAGACTCTATAAACACAAAAAAAACACAAAGTAATTGCTTTGTGTTTTTTTATATTTTTTAAACTTCGAACCTAGTACTTACAAACTCGTACCTCAAATCACATCCCGCTTCTAATTGCCTCTACAGGATCTAATTTAGAAGCTGAGATTGCAGGTAAGATTCCAGCGATTAAACCAATTAATATAGCTAATCCAGATCCTAATAGTATATTACTAAAACTTAATACAAACTCAAAGTCGAGTAATTTTGTTAAGCCGATAGCAATTAACCAGACTAAAAGAATTCCGATTAAACCACCAATTAAACACAAGATTACGGCTTCAAACAAGAATTGGAATAAGATGAATCTATTTTTAGCGCCGAGTGATTTTTGAATTCCAATTAAGTTGGTGCGTTCTTTTACTGAAACAAACATAATATTGGCTACACCAAAACCTCCAACAAGAAGTGAAAATCCAGCAATAATCCAACCGCCAATGTTCATGTTGGCAATAATTCCGTCTAATAAATCGGTGAAACCAGAAAGTACATTGATAAAGAAATTATCAATATCTCCCGTTTTTAGTCCGCGGAAGTTGCGTAATTTTTGAGAAACTTCGGCTTTAAAAGCATCCATATCAATTCCTTTTTCTGGTTTGATAAGAATTACCGGAGTCATCGAATCGTTGTTATCGCCAAACATACGTCGCAAGAAATTTACAGGAATAAATACCGAGGTATCATTACTATCCCCAAACATTCCAGCTCCTTGTTTTTTCAACACACCAATAACCGTAAATCGTTGCCCGTACAAACGCACTTGTTTACCAATAGGATCTACATTTTCAAAAAGACTGTTTGCCAATTCATCGCCAATGACCAATACAGCAGCACCCGAATTGGATTCCGATTCGTTGTAAAACCTACCTTCGGCAAATTCCAAACCTTGAATATCAATAAATTCATAGGATACCGGAACTACATTTACACTACTAACCGATTTGGTGTCGTATTTCATTATTTCACTTTTAACAAAAAGTTGGTAGGCCATTTCTTGAGCTTCGGGCAAAGCACTTTTTAAATATTCGTATTCGGTATATTTCACCTGCGGGAATTGGTCTCTTTTCCATCTCGGAATTGTGGAGGGGCCAAAAGATCCTTTAAACAAATAAATGGTGTTTTTATCTAAAGTACTTAAATCTTTTTTAATTTTTCTATCTAAAGAGTCTACTGCAGCTAGCACTGCAATAATTGAAAATATGCCAATCGTTACTCCTAGCAGCGAAAGCAAAGTTCGCAACTTATTGTTTCGCAAGGCATTCATGGCAAAACCGAAACTTTCTTTTAGTAAACGAAGGTAAACAAGCATATTGGATATTTTTCTAGTTCAAATTTAAGATATTAGTAAACAGAATAGTAGTTTTGTTACAAAAATAAATTGTATTTATAATCGTCTTGAGAATGCAGTTATTTTTTAAAAATATTCATTTTTTCATCATAAATAGGACTTTGTATGTTTAAAAAATTTAACACACTATGAAAAACATGATTCTGAGTCACTGTTTTATTTGCCTTAAGTTGTTTAGAACCATCCGAAACCCAAACTATAAACGGAATCTCATATTGTTCTTTAGGAGCAATACTCAAAGGAAGACCGTGCATGTATAGATTTTTCTCTCCTAATGATTCTCCATGGTCTGAAACAAAAATCATGGCGCTATTATAGCCTTTTAATTGTTTTAAATCATCAATAACCTTGGATAAAATATAATCTGTATAAACTATAGTATTGTCATAAGCATTGATTAGCTCAGTATGGGAACAATTTCCTAATTCAACACTATTACAAACGGGTTTAAATGTTTCAAATTTGGGTGGATATTTCTTACTATAAGTAGGCCCGTGACTCAAACTTGTGTGCAAAACTATTAATATTTTATTTTTTTTACTTGCAAGTATTTGCTCTTTTAATCCAGTTAAAAGAAGCCCGTCATAATCACATTCTTCTCCCTTACAAATTGGAACTAAAACTTCTCTATTTTGATAATTTTTTATATGAATTGGCGGCTCTCCCCAATTAGTAGTTCGCCACACAACCTCAACATTATTTCTATATAAATAATTAGGTAAAACTTCATATAAATCATCGGAATCGGAATGCTCTAAAATACCTTTTACTCCTGCAGTAGTATATGTGGCACAAGAGTTGGCGGCAAAATGAAATACATTAGGTATTTTGGAAAGCAGTGGATTGGTGTTTTTCTTATAACCATATAAAGAAAAATTTTGGCTTCTTGCCGATTCCCCAATAACTAATACAACAACCGATTTCTGATTATCTTTTATGGTTGCATTTGGCAATAAAATTTCTTTTTGGTTTTTTTTAAATTGATGGGTATAAAAAAGTGAAAGATTTACAGAATAAGACCAAGGCATAGCAAGACCTCCTAATGTTTTTGAATTTTTATCAATCCACAACCAATTGCTAGCATTAGCAAATACTAACATTAGTATAAATAAAAGAGTGAGCGAAGTAGTGGATAAAAATTTCTTCCAAGTAACATTTATAATTTTAACCTTAACTATATAAATGCTTGGAAGAACTCCAAAAAAAACTAAGTATACTATTAATTTTATAGAAAAAAAACTACTAGACTCTTCAAACTTTGTATTGAGTACGTTACCAATCATTGTTTCATCCAAAATAATACTATAGGTATTAACGAAGTAAACAGCAATAGAATTAACAATAAAGAATAAAACCAATAAGAATTTTCCAACATAACGAGATAGAAAGAAAATAAGGTAAAAAACAAGTGAGTTTAAAACCAACATTAATATAATTAAACTAATAATAATGGTAATGCCGCTCCAACTTTTATATTCTAGGTTGTTAAAGACAAAGGTGAAAAATGGAAGGTGAAAGAATAAAAAATTTAGAAAACTCATTAATAAAACAAAATGAGTGATTTTTAAATTATTTTTTAATATAAACATAACTTATTTTATATAATGAAACAATTAAACTAACGAAGGCGAAATAATAAATGATCAAATTTTCATTAATTATTCTAGTTAGTATTATAATAGAGCAAATAAGAAACAATAAAATAAAAATTGGATAATATTTTTTATTATTAACCCAAGATCCTATTTTATATTTTCGGCAAATAAAAATACCTATAAGTCCTGAAATATAACCAAAAATAGCACCTAAAATAACATCAAGCGGATGATGCGCTCCAACACCAACACGTGTAAAAACAAGAATCAAGCCCGAACTAATTATGAAAAAATACCATAGAATTTTGTAATTTATTTTTTTTGGCATAAAGGCAAACAATAAAACGGTAAGTACGGTAAAAATCGTAATAGAATGTCCAGAAGGAAGGCTACTGTGACCCAGTAACGTTTTTCCAATAATTTTAAAACTTTTATTGTCAAATGCGGCAGCAGGTCTTGGTATTAAAAATAGATTTTTAAGTACGCATGAAAATACAGCCGAAACAATGGATGCAGATATTAAAGACTCCCATATTTTAGGAGCATACACTATAAAAATAGTTACGAATGATAAAAAAATTAAAGCATCCCCTAGCTGGGTAAGATTATAAACGGTATGTGGAAATTGCGCTATTTTTGAATTAAGAAAATAGAAAGTATTCTTTTGAATTTGTACATATTTATCAATAGATAAAGCATCTTTACTATATAGAAATAAAACAATGGAAATTAAAAGAAAGAAAGGTAAAAAAAATAATGATAGTTTGAGTTTCGAATAATTAGCAATAACATTCGTGTTTATTCTATTTTTTGTTTCCAAATTTACTTTAAAAAAATTATTTAACATGTACTGATGATTTTATACATTATTATGATTTATAAAATGATTTACAGGTTAAAGTGTTGCCTGTATTAGTTATAATTCTACCTAGTTTCAAACACAAACCTAGTTTTGAATAGATTCCTTAAGGAACAAAGCATATTATTGTCAAATATATAAATTATATTCTTATTACTATTCTAGCGAAAGATTTATTAGAAAATACAGTAGCTCTAGAAAGCTTTACCATAGAAATTTCTATTTGATTTAAATGATTTGAGAAGTATCTTAAAAAAATGAATACTATGTGCAATAAGCTTAAAACCATAAAAGTACCTCTAGAATTTTCTAAATTATTTTTTTGTAACTTTATAAAATAAATTTTACATGAAAATTAAATTTAGCATAGTATTTCTTTTTATTTTTTGTCTTGTTTCTAAATCGCAGGAAGGTTTTGAAATGGAAGCCAATAAAAAAAAGATTATTATCCCGTTTAAATTAATTGACAATTTAATTTTTATCCCTGTAACAGTAAATGGTGAAAATCTTACTTTCCTTTTGGATACAGGTACCGAAGAAACGGTTTTGTTTAGACTAGAAGACCAACAATTAAGTCTGATAAATGTAGAAAAAATAAGAATAAAAGGTTATGATTCTTCGGTATATTTAGAAGCTTTAAAATCTACTAATAATATACTTTCTACTGCTGGTTATTCCGACAGTAATCATGACATATACATTATATTAGATCAAAGTTTTAATCTTTCATCGCAAGCAGGAATTCCAGTAAATGGAATTATTGGTTATCCTTTTTTTAAAAATTATTTGATAGAAATTAATTATGAAAAAGAGAAAATTTATATATACCCAAAACAATCTAAAATCTACAAAAAACTGAATAAAAAATACAGCAGTTATTCTATAGTTTTGGAGCGAAATAAACCATTTTTATCAGCGAAAATAGGCGTGAAAGGCAAAGAAATAAAAGCAAAATTGCTTTTAGATTCTGGTAATAGTAATGCTTTATGGCTTTACAATACCGCTAGTAACCCAATTACTATTCCTACTAAAAATCTAGACGATTATCTTGGTCGTGGTTTTAGTGGTGAAATTTATGGCAAGAGAGCCCGCATTGATTATTTAGATTTAAATGAATTTAAATTTCTGCAACCAATTGCTGCATTTCCCGATTCGCAAATAACGCAAGAAAAGCAAGAGGTTCAAGAACGAGAAGGGACTTTGGGTGATGAAATACTAAAACGTTTTTCTGTTTTTTGGGATTACCCAAATAGTAAAATATATTTAAAACGAAATGGTAATTTCAATTCACCCTTTCACTATAATATGAGTGGTATTGAGATACAACACGATGGATTGGAATGGGTAAAAGAAGAAGAGTTAATCAATAAAAATGCTTCTATCACGCTGGATGTAGCGCAAGATAAATTGGTTAATTTTAAATATAAATTTTCTTTGAAACCAGTTTTCAAAATTATGAGCGTTAGAAAAAACTCCCCTGCTGCAGCTTGTGGCTTAATAAAAGACGATGTTATACTTACTATAAACAAGGATAAAGTGTACCGTTATTCGTTGCAAGAATTAAACGAAATATTGAAATCAGAAGAAGGAAAATGGATCACTTTAGAAATTAAGCGCAATAACAAAACCTATGTTTTTAAATTCCAATTGCAAACGATGCTTTAATAGAAAAAACCTAAACTTTTTTTATTAAAATAATTTTACAATTAAAATATAAAATAGATTAAAAAAACTACTTTTGTGTGCTTAACAACACAACACAATGAGCACTACAAAAACGATTCAATCAGCTCTTATTTCGGTATTTGACAAAACCGGTTTAGAGCCAATTGTAAGACAACTTCACAAGCAAAACGCAACTATTTATTCTACCGGAGGAACTGAAGATTTTATTAAAAACCTAGGTATTCCTGTGGTTCCAGTAGAAGATGTTACCTCCTACCCTTCTATTTTGGGCGGACGAGTAAAAACCTTACATCCAAAAGTTTTTGGTGGTATTTTGAACCGTCAAGACCACCCTACCGATGTGGAACAAATGAAAGAATTTAACATACCTCAAATTGATTTAGTGATTGTAGATTTATATCCGTTTGACAAAACAGTAGCTTCGGGAGCTATCGAAGCTGATGCGATCGAGAAAATTGACATTGGTGGCATTTCGTTAATTCGTGCTGCGGCTAAAAATTTTAAAGACACCGTAATTGTGCCATCAATAGAAGAATATGAATTGTTTTTAGGAATGATTACCGAAGGAAAAGGCACTACCACATTGGAACAACGAAAATATTTGGCTACAAGAGCGTTTCATGTTTCTTCTAATTACGATACTGCAATTTTTAATTATTTCAATACCGAAGATACCTATTACAAAGAAAGCATATCGCACGGTCAGGTGCTTCGGTATGGAGAAAACCCACACCAAAAAGGATTTTTCTTTGGTAATTTTGATGCGATGTTTACCAAATTACACGGTAAAGAATTATCTTATAACAATTTATTAGATGTAGATGCTGCAGTAAATTTAACAGCAGAATTTAAAGATAGTGAGCCTACTTTTGCTATTTTGAAACACAATAATGCTTGCGGATTGGCAACTAGAAAAACCATGAAAGAGGCTTATATTGCAGCTTTGGCTTGCGACCCAACTTCTGCCTTTGGTGGAGTATTAATGGCCAACGGAAAAATTGATATTGCTACTGCAACCGAAATTAGTTTGCTTTTTTGTGAAGTAGTTATTGCACCAAGTTATGATGCCGAAGCAATAAAAATATTGCAAGAAAAGAAAAACCGAATCATTCTGACTATAAATGATGTACCTTTACCTCAACGTCAAGTGAGAACTTGCTTAAATGGAATTTTGGTACAAGATAAAAATAACATAACCGATGCAGCAAAGGATTTGAAAACGGTTACGCTTACTGAACCAACTAGTCAAGAAGTAGCCGATTTATTGTTTGCCTCTAAAATTTGTAAAAACACCAAATCGAATACTATTGTTTTTGCAAAAAACAATACCTTGATTGCTTCTGGAACAGGTCAAACTTCTAGAGTTGATGCTTTAAAACAAGCAATTGAAAAAGCACATACCTTTGAATTTGATTTACATGGAGCAGTTATGGCTAGCGATGCTTTCTTTCCGTTTCCGGATTGTGTAGAGATTGCACATGATGCAGGAATTACGGCTGTTATTCAGCCAGGAGGATCCATTAAAGATGAATTAAGCATAAATTATTGCAATGAAAATAAAGTTGCAATGGTATTTACAGGAACACGTCATTTTAAACATTAAAATTAAATTCTAAATCATTAAGACAATAAGATATATACAATTTTTATCGATTGAAACTTACTAGTTTATTGGTTTAAAAAAGATTTTGTTTTTTAAAATAAAAACATCATAAGCAACATTAATTTTATTATTTTTGTAAGCTAAAGAAAAATATAACGAACTAAACACCATTCATATAATATGGGATTTTTTGATTTCATGACTGAGGATATAGCAATTGACCTTGGTACCGCTAACACATTAATCATTCACAACGATAAAGTTGTAATTGATAGCCCCTCTATTGTTGCAAGAGATAGAGTCTCTGGGAAAATCATCGCCGTTGGTAAAGAAGCCAACATGATGCAAGGTAAAACCCATGAAAACATAAAAACCATACGACCATTAAAAGACGGTGTTATTGCTGATTTTGATGCTTCGGAAAAGATGATTAGTATGTTTATCAAAAGTATTCCAGCCTTAAAGAAAAGAATGTTCACTCCTGCATTGCGCATGGTAGTATGTATTCCTTCTGGAATTACCGAAGTAGAAATGCGTGCGGTAAAAGAATCTTGTGAGCGTGTAAACGGTAAAGAAGTATACTTAATTCATGAGCCAATGGCTGCTGCAATTGGTATTGGAATAGACATTATGCAACCTAAAGGAAATATGATTGTGGATATAGGTGGTGGTACTACCGAAATTGCAGTTATTGCTCTTGGAGGAATTGTATGTGATAAATCGGTAAAAATTGCTGGAGATGTTTTCACCAACGATATTATTTACTATATGCGTACCCAACACAATTTATTTGTTGGAGAAACTACTGCAGAAAAAATTAAAATTCAAGTGGGAGCTGCTACAGATACTTTAGATTCTCCTCCAGACGACATGTCGGTTCAAGGAAGAGATCTACTTACAGGCAAACCAAAGCAAGTAGAAGTATCTTTTAGAGAAATTGCAAAAGCTCTAGACAAATCCATCCAACGTATTGAAGATGCCGTTATGGAAACGTTATCACAAACCCCTCCTGAATTAGCTGCTGATATTTACAACACTGGTATTTATTTAGCCGGAGGTGGATCTATGCTTCGCGGATTAGACAAACGTATTTCTTTAAAAACCGACCTTCCGGTATACATTGCGGAAGACCCGTTGAAGGCGGTTGTAAGAGGAACTGGTATGGCACTAAAAAACATCCCAAAATTTAGAAGCATCCTTATAAAATAAATTCCAAATTTAAAAAATCCAAATTCCAAAACTAGAACGATACTGTTTGTTTGGGATTTGGAATTTGAGATTTTAAATTTTTAAAAACTATGCAGCAAATATTTAACTTTGTATTTAAAAATAGCTATCGAATGCTGTTTTTGCTGCTTATGGTTATAGCCTTATTACTTACTATTCAGTCCCATTCCTACCACAGAAGTAAAATTATCAGTTCTGCTAATTTCTTTACCGGAGGAGCCTATAAAATGACTAGTAATATTGAGGGCTATTTCAATTTAAAAATTCAAAACGAAGAACTTGCTAAAGAAAATGCACGTCTTAAAGGATTGCTCTTCAATATCAAAGACAGCACTAAAATTCCAAATTTAGATTCTATAAAAGGAGTTAAGAAAATAGATATAGTTATTGCTAAGGTTATTAAAAATTCTTATAGTTCTCAAGTAAATTTTCTCACACTAGATTCTGGTTCTAAAGAAGGAGTTCAACCAGAGATGGGTGTAATTAATAGTTTGGGAATAGTGGGAGTAATTGAAAATGTATCGCCAAATTACAGTACCGTTTTGAGTATATTAAATACAGAATCCCCAATAAATGCCAAAATCAAAAAATCCAACCACATTGGTTCTTTAACTTGGAATGGTAAAAATACTGGATACGTTCAATTGGTAGATGTACCAAGATTAGCTTCTGTTAAAAAAGGTGATACCATTGTTACTGGGGCACAATCTACTATATTCCCAGAAAACATTAATATTGGTTCTATAGATAAAATCTATATTGACAACCAAACCAATTTTTACACTATTGACGTTAAATTATTTAACGACATGACTAGTTTAGGGCACGTTTATATTATTAAAAACAAAGACCGAGAAGAAATCATAAACCTAGAAAAAAAATCCATCAAAGATGAATAGTGCTATATTGTTTAATAGTGCCCGATTCTTTTTACTGCTTGCGGCTCAAGTTCTTATTTTTAATAATTTCAATTTCTTGGGCTATATCAATCCATATCCTTATATTTTATTTGTTCTTTTATATCCAGTAAATGGAAATAAATATGGATTATTAGGTGCAAGTTTTTTACTTGGAATTACTATGGATTTATTTTGTAATTCTGGGGGAGTTCATACTGCCTCCTGTGTTCTACTTGCATTTTTTAGGCCTTCTTTATTTCGATTTTCTTTCGGATTAAGCTATGAATACCAAACAGTTAGAATAAACGATGTACTTACTCCTGAGCGCTTTTCTTTTATTTTTTTAGGGGTGGTTATACACCACTTAACTTTATTTATATTAGAGATTTTTACTTTTAATTATTTTTGGAATATAATTCTAAGAACTTTAGTTAGTACTCTATTTACAACTTTAATTTGCATCTTTATTATTTACTTAATAAAGCCGAGTAAACGATGAGAAAGGCCTTACTTCCAACTTTAGTAATTATCACAGCTTGTTTGTTGATGGTACGTCTTTTCTATTTACAAATTATAGATGATTCTTTTAAATTAAAATCGGAAAATAACGCTATAAAAATTCAATACGATTATCCCGAAAGAGGCTATGTATATGATAGATATGGTAAATTATTGATTGCGAATCAGCCATCTTATGACATCATGGTAGTTCCAAAAGATGTAAAAGAATTAGATACTATAGAATTTTGTTCTTTATTAGATATTACTAAAGAATACCTAATTACAAAAATGAAAAAAGCTAGAGTCTACAGCCCAATGCTACCATCCGTTTTTCTAGCCCAATTAAACAAATTAGAATTTGCTGCTTTTCAAGAAAAAATCAGAAGATTCAGCGGATTTTATATTCAAAAAAGGTCGCTAAGAGACTACCAGGTAGATTATGGTGCCAACGTATTTGGTTTTATTACCCAAGTAAACGAAAATATAGTAAAGAAAAATCCGTATTATGTAGGCGGTGATTTAATTGGAAAACAAGGTATAGAGGAAAGCTACGAAATGTATCTTAGAGGTCAAAAAGGAGTAAAATATCTTCTTAAAGATAAATTCAATAGAGAAATTGGTTCCTACAAAGAAGGAGAGTTTGACACTATAGCCAAACAAGGAAAAGATATTACCCTAACTATTGATGGTGATCTTCAAAAATATGGAGAAGAATTAATGGTAAATAAATGGGGTGGAATTGTTGCTATCGAACCAAAAACTGGTGAAATACTGGCTTTAGTTAGTGCCCCGAATTTTGATCCTGCCTTGCTAGTTGGCCGACAACGATCTAAAAATTATACATTATTACACAACGATTCTATTGCAAAACCATTATACGATAGAGGTCTTCTAGCAGAATATCCACCGGGGTCACCATTCAAAATTCTAACTGCTTTGGTGGCGCTTCAAGAAGGGGTTATTGATGAACAAACAACTTTTTTCTGTCATCACGGATTTAGTTATGCTAGAGGACGTTTCATGAAATGCCACTGCCATGGTGGAGGGATGCAATTACACAATGGTATTTATGAATCTTGTAATACTTACTTTTCAAATATATACATGAAGACTATTAATAAATACAATAGCCCTTCTTATGCAGTAGATGTTTGGAGTAATCACTTAAAGAGTTTTGGACTTGGCGATTTTATGGGCTGTGACTTACCTATTGGGAAACGAGGAAAAATACCTACCTCTAAAACCTATAAAAGATTATATCCTGGATGGCATTGGGATAGCAAAACTATTGTTTCTAATGCTATTGGGCAGGGTGAAGTGTTAATGACTCCTATCCAATTGGCTAATATGATGGCAACCGTTGCTAACCGAGGTTATTATTATACCCCTCACATTGCTAAAAAAATCAAGGGGGAACTATTAGATAAAAAATTTAGAACAAAACATGTCACATCCATAAATAGAAAACATTTTGAACCAGTTATTAGCGGAATGTTTGATGTTTATAATAAAGGTACTGCTTTTGGACTAGGAGTTGCTGGAATTGATATTTGTGGAAAAACAGGTACTGCAGAAAACTATTTAAAAGTAAATGGAAAACGAGTAAAACTTCAAGATCACTCTATTTTTGTAGCATTTGCACCAAAAGACAATCCAAAAATTGCCATTGCAGTATTTGTAGAAAATGGGTATTGGGGAAAACGTTGGGCTGGTCCAATTACAACTTTAATGATTGAAAAATATTTAAGAAGAAAAATCACCAAAGTTGATTTTGAAAAACGAATGCTAGAAGGAAGTTTGAAAGATCAATATAGCAAGCTCTATCCTAGAAAACACCAAGATAGTATTTCAATACTTAATTCTAAAGTTAAAGATAGTATTGCCAAATTAAAACACTTAAATGATTCAATATTGGTTAAACCAAAAAAAACAGTAAAATTAGACACAATTAAGAAAAAGTATAATGAGAAATCAGAGTATAACTAGCCATATCGACTGGATAAGTGTGCTTCTATTTATTACCTTGGTAATAATGGGATGGCTAAATATCTACTCCTCTTCTCTATCTTCGGTAACAGGAGACGGTTCTATTTTTGATTTATCCCAGTTTTACGGAAAACAAATGTTGTACATAGGATTAACCATACCTCTCATTTTAGTAATACTTTTTGTAGAAGGAAAATTTTACGAAAAATATGCATCCTTAATTTACACCATTTCGGTATTATCCATTGCGGGGTTATTTGTTTTTGGAAAATCCGTAAAAGGGCAAGCCAACTGGTATTCGTTTGGTTCCTTCGGAATCCAGCCGTCCGAATTTGCAAAAGCAGCTACAGCATTAGCCCTAGCAAAATACCTGTCGGATGTTCAAGTAAATCTTAAAATTGTCAAAGATCAAATTATTGCCCTAGCGATTGTCTTCTTTCCTGTGTTATTAATAGCAATTCATGACCCTGGTAGTGCATTAATTTATTCTATTTTTTTAGTGGTATTATACAGAGAAGGATTGCCCGGCTGGTATTTATTTACAGGATTTTCGGCTATAATTTTATTTATATTGATGCTTATTACAAACAATCCGTATATTGTTATTGGTATTGCAACTATTATAATAATCATTAATTATTTCAGAAGTCGATTAGTTGACCGCAATATTGTTGCAAGCGGAATTATGTTAGTACTTGTTGCAATATTTTCATTCTCGGTAAGTTTTGTTTTTAATAATGTTTTTAAACAACACCATAGAGATCGGTTTAATATTTTATTAGGCAAACAAGTAGACATGAAAGGAATTGGATACAATATTCACCAATCGGAAATTGCTATTGGTTCTGGAGGATGGATTGGAAAGGGTTACCTTGAAGGTACGCAAACCAAAGGAGGGTTTGTACCCGAGCAACATACTGATTATATTTTCACAACTGTTGGAGAAGAATGGGGCTTTTTAGGTTCCCTAATTGTTATTGGCATGTTTGTAGGATTAGTACTTCGAATTATATATTTAGCCGAAAGACAAAAAACAAAATTTAGTAGAGTTTATGGTTATTGTGTGGCAGGTATTCTTTTCATTCACTTTTTTGTGAATATTGCCATGGTAGTTGGGATTTTCCCAACTGTAGGTATTCCTCTGCCCTTCTTTTCTTATGGCGGGTCTGGACTTTGGGGATTTACTATCTTGCTATTCATTTTCCTAAAAATGGATGCCAACAAAGTTAATGAATGGTAGTTATTTAAGGAGAAAACTTATTCTTGAATATTATATTAAAACAATTTCAAAACATATTAAAAAAATGTAACTTTTTTAAAACTCGTTACGTATAACTACCCGAACACTTTAATGTAAAGGATAAAAAACAATGAGACAGCTCAAAATCACCAAGCAGGTAACCAACCGTGAAACTGCTTCCTTAGACAAATACCTACAAGAAATTGGAAAAGTTGATTTGATTACTGCCGACGAAGAGGTAGAATTAGCTCAAAAAATTAAAGCCGGAGATCAAAAAGCTTTAGAAAAACTAACCAAAGCCAATTTGCGTTTTGTAGTTTCTGTTGCTAAACAATATCAAAATCAAGGACTTACACTTCCCGATTTAATTAACGAAGGAAACTTAGGTTTAATCAAAGCAGCCCAACGTTTTGATGAAACTCGTGGATTTAAATTTATATCGTATGCCGTTTGGTGGATTCGTCAATCG
>CANGCT010000043.1 GCA_947452415.1 Flavobacteriaceae bacterium | reverse complement strand
GTGCTTCACAAGCCTACGGATTGTCTTTTACGCCTGGAACTTGGGTGGAAAGCATCCAAATTACCAAAGGTGCAGGAAGTGTGGTTAACGGATATGAAAGCATTTCAGGACAAATTAATACCGAATTAATCAAGTCCATGAAAGACATTCCTTTTTTCTTGAATGCCTATGGCGCCTCCGATTCTAGATTTGAATTGAATACCCATTTTAACAAAAAAGTTTCTGATAAATGGGCAACTAGTTTTTATATTCATGGGAATACTCGTTTAGCCAAAAACGATATGAACCACGACGGATTTTTAGACAATCCATTAGGGAAACAAGTAAATATGGTAAATCGTTGGCAGTATTCCAATCCAGAAACGGGCTGGGTTTCGTTTATTAATTTCAAATATATGAAAGATGAGAAACAAACCGGTCAATTGGAATTTGATAAAAACAGAGACAAACTTACTGCCAATTATTGGGGGTCTGAAATCAATACCAACCGTTTTGATTTTACCTCCAAACTAGGTTATGTTTTTAAAGGAATGCCTTATCAAAGTATTGGGCTTCAAAATGCCTATAGCAACCACAATCAGGATTCGTATTTTGGATTAAATCAATATAACATCCAACAGCAAAGTTATTATTCGAACTTGATTTTCAATTCGATTATAAATAACACCATGCACAAATTTGCTACAGGATTGAATTTTACTTATGATAAATATGCCGAGTTTGTGAACCTTGCCGATGTAAGTCGAATGGATAATTCCGTTGGAGGTTTCTTTGAATATACCTACGATAACAATAATAAATTTAGTTATATCCTTGGCGGAAGATTGGACTATCATAATAGACTAGGTGCATTTTTTACTCCGAGATTACACGTTAGATACAATCCGTGGGAGAAAGGCGTATTCCGTTTTTCGGCAGGAAGAGGAAAACGGGCTGCCAATATTTATGCAGAAAATCAGAATCTATTCGCAAGTTCTAGAGCCTTTTCAGTTTTGGATACTAACGGAAAAATCTATGGTTTGAATCCAGAAATTGCTTGGAATTATGGTTTCAGTTTTACGCAAAATTTTCTGCTTTTCGGAAAACCTGCCGATGCTACAGTTGATTTCTATCGTACCGATTTTCAAAACCAAGCCATTGTGGATGTAATGCAAAGTCCGCAGCAGGTATTATTTTATAATTTAAAAGGATCTTCATTTGCCAATAGTTTGCAATTGGATTTTAATTACCAAATTGCTCATCATTTAAATTTAAGAACGGCCTATAAATACTACGACATTTCGACTGATTATCTTTCGGGAAGTTTTCAAAGACCGTTGCAGGCTAAACATCGTTTCTTTGGAAATATTGAATATGAAACCCATGTAAAAGCAAATGGAAACCAATGGAAATTGGATTACACTATGAATTGGTTAGGAAAACAGCAATTGCCAACCACCGTTACCAATGCAATTGCAGATGGATTACCAGAATTTTCACCTTCTTTTGCAGTGATGAATGTCCAAGTTACAAAGGTGTTTTCCAAAACATTTGAGGTCTATGCTGGCGGAGAAAACATAGGTAATTACCACCAAGAAAAAGCCATTTTAGGAGCAAGTAATCCATTTGGCTCGAATTTTGACACTTCAATAATCTATGCTCCAGTTTTTGGGCAGATGTTTTATGCAGGTTTACGGTTTAAAATAAAATAGGGTTCAATTGCAATTGCAAAAGTCAATTGCAATGACAAATTAAAAAATAATAAAAATAATAATTTAAAAAGAGGATGAAATTGCTTCGTTCCTCGCAAAGACAAAGATGAAAAATATACTATTCGGAATGTTGTTACTAGTAGTAACCTTCTCTGCTCAAGGGCAAGATAAAAAAAATAAAAATGCCAAATATACCACTGAGGTAAATGGTAATTGTGAATTATGCAAAAAACGGATTGAAAAAGCAGCGTTCTCTGTTGCAGGAGTAAAATCGGCAGTTTGGGATGTGGATTCGCACCAATTAAGTTTGATTTTAAACGAAGAAAAAACAAGTCTTTTGGATGTAAAAAAAGCTTTGGCTAAAGTTGGTCATGATACCGATGAAGTGAAAGCCACAGAGGAAACGTATGCTAATTTGCATGGTTGTTGTCAATACGAAAGAAAATAAATAATTATATTGCGGGAAAGCATAATTATAATTACTTTCACAAACTTATAAAATATGAAAAACAGTTATGACTCATTTTGATTGGAAACAACTTTTTAATCCCGAATTCTACATATTATTACAAATAGGTGGTGTGAAAATCGGTTTATATGTAGTTCTTTTTATCGTTTTTGCCGAAACTGGTTTGCTTGCAGGGTTTTTCCTTCCGGGTGATAGTTTGCTTTTCCTTTGTGGAATATATAGCGAGTCGTTAATGAAAGAATTTTCTACGGGTAATGATTTTGTTAATGTTACTTTTTTGGCAGCACTAATTTCCTTATTGGGGATTTTAGGTAATATGGTAGGCTATTGGGTTGGGGTGAAAAGTGGTTCGTATCTATATAAAAAAGAAGATACTTTTTTCTTTAAGAAAAAATACCTATTCCAATCAAAAGAATTCTTTGATAAATACGGAAGCAAGGCTATCGTTTTTGCTCGTTTTTTACCAATAATAAGAACTTTTGCGCCAGTAATTGCTGGGATTGTTGAAATGGATAAAAAGAAATTCATGTTCTTTAATGTTCTTGGATCGGTACTTTGGTCGTTTACCATGATCTTTGCCGGGCATTATTTATATGAGTTGTTTCTAACCCAATTCCATATTGATTTAAAACATTATATAGAAATTATTGTAATAGGAATTATCTTGATTACTACTATTCCCGTATTAATGAAATTACTAAAGAAGAAAAAATAAAGATTATATTTATTAAAACATAAAAATCCGCTCAATCAATAGTAGACTGAGCGGATTTTTTTGTTTTTAGATTGTAAGAGTGTTAATTTAAATCCTATCCATTAAGAGAAAAAAAACAGTTTCTAAATTTTTTTTCTTTCAAAATATTGGTGTAAATTTACACCAACTAAAATTGCAGTTATGACACGACAAAGTATCACTTTAGCCAAGCAAAACGATGAATGGTTAAAAGCACAAGTTGCAGAAGAAGAATTTTCAAGTAAAAGTGAAGCAGTTAACTATCTAATTAAACAGGCTCGAGATCGTGAAGCGTATCATGAATTTGTTCAAGCTAAAATTGATAGCGGTATAAAAAGTGGATTTGCAGAAAAACAAACGAAGGAAGAAATGTTAGTCGAGTTTAAAAAACGCTTAAAAAATGTATGATTATTTTTTAACTCGGGAAGCCAAAGAGGATATGTGGAGAATTTATGAGTTTGGAGTTTATCGATTTGGTGAGACACAAGCCGGCAAGTATCTGATGATGCTTCATGATTGCTTTGACAAAATTGCTTCTAATCCTTTTATGTTTCCAGTAGTTTTAAATTATAAAAATGCAGAACGATATTTCGTTTGCGGAGTGGATACCATTTACTATAACATTAATGAATTAAATATCGAAATTATTACAATCATTGGAAGACAAGATTCTTAAAAGTTTCTAGATAAAAAATGTAATTTTATCCAATACAAAAACCCGCTTAATCAATTGATTGAGCGGGTTTTCTATTTTGTACTTCGTATTTATAACCTCGTACTTAATATTACATCATTCCTGGCATGCCGCCTCCCATTGGGTTTGCGCCAGCATTTTCTTCTTTAATTTCTACTAAAGCACATTCGGTTGTAAGAATCATTCCTGCTACCGATGCAGCATTTTCTAATGCAACACGAGTTACTTTTTTAGGATCTATAATTCCTGCTTTAAGCATATCTACATACTCATCTGTTTTAGCATTATAACCAAAATTTCCAGTTCCTTCCGAAACTTTAGCAACAACCACAGAACCTTCTAAACCTGCATTTTCAACAATTGTTCTTAATGGAGATTCAACTGCACGGAAAACGATTTGAATTCCTGTAGCTTCATCGGCATTGTCTGCTTTTATAGAAGATAAAGAAGATTTTGCTCTTAATAAAGCAACACCTCCACCAGCAACTATTCCTTCTTCAACTGCTGCACGAGTAGCGTGTAACGCATCATCTACACGGTCTTTTTTCTCTTTCATTTCTACTTCTGAAGCAGCGCCAACATAAAGAACAGCAACTCCACCAGCTAGTTTAGCCAAACGTTCTTGTAATTTTTCTTTATCATAATCAGAGGTCGTAGTTTCCATTTGACCTTTAATTTGATTTACTCTATTTTTAATTAAATCGGCATTTCCTGCACCGTTTACAATTGTAGAATTATCTTTATCGATAGTAATTTTTTCAGCTGTTCCTAGCATTTCTAGAGTAGCATTTTCAAGGGTATAACCGCTTTCTTCTGCAATTACAGTTCCACCTGTTAAGATAGCAATATCCTCTAACATTGCTTTTCTTCTGTCTCCAAAACCTGGAGCTTTTACAGCAGCAATTTTTAAGGCACCACGTAATTTGTTTACTACCAATGTAGATAAAGCTTCTCCGTCTACATCTTCAGCAATAATCAATAATGGTTTTCCTGATTGTGCTACTGGCTCTAATACAGGAAGTAATTCTTTTAGAGAAGATACTTTTTTGTCGTATAAAAGAATGTAAGGATTTTCCAATTCTACATTCATTTTCTCTGGATTGGTAACAAAATAAGGAGATAAATAACCTCTGTCAAATTGCATTCCTTCTACAACATCAACATAAGTATCTGTTCCTTTTGCTTCTTCTACAGTGATAACTCCTTCTTTACCAACTTTTCCAAAAGCAGTAGCGATTAACTCCCCAATAACTTCATCGTTGTTAGCAGAAATAGATGCAATTTGTTTGATTTTTTCAGAATCACTACCTACAACTTGAGCTTGTTTACCAAGATCTGCAACAATAGCTTCCACTGCTTTATCGATACCACGTTTCAAATCCATTGGGTTTGCACCTGCAGCAACATTTTTTAATCCTTCTTTTACAATTGCTTGTGCAAGAACGGTTGCTGTTGTAGTACCATCACCTGCTAAATCATTGGTTTTAGAAGCAACTTCTTTCACCATTTGAGCACCCATATTTTCTAATGGATCTTTTAATTCGATTTCTTTTGCAACTGTAACACCGTCTTTTGTAACATTTGGTCCACCAAAAGATTTTCCAATAATTACATTTCTACCTTTTGGTCCAAGGGTTACTTTTACTGCATTTGCTAAAGCATCTACACCACGTTTTAATCCATCACGTGCTTCTATATCAAATTTTATATCTTTTGCCATTTTAATTTTAGTTTAAAGTTTTTTAGTTTAAGGTTTAAAGTTTCAGAGTGGTTTCTAACTTGAAACTTGAAACAAAGTTTAGATGATTGCAAGAATATCGTCTTCTCTCATAATAAGATAATCTTTACCGTCTAATTTAAGGTCGGTTCCAGCGTATTTTCCATAAAGAACAATATCACCAACTTTTACAGTCATTGGTTCGTCTTTTTTTCCATTTCCAACAGCAAGAACAGTTCCTTTTTGTGGTTTTTCTTTAGCGGTATCCGGAATAATAATTCCAGATGCTGTTTGCGTTTCGGCAGCTGCTGGTTCCACAATTACTCTATCTGAAAGTGGTTTAATGTTTAATGCCATAACTAATATTTTTAAGTATTTAATTTATTAAATTTTTATTGTTTAATCAGAAATTGTGCCATTACAATTAATCTGCCAATTTTTCAGCAAAGGTACAAAATGTAAGCCTATTAAGGGTGAATATTAATAATTTGATATTTTTATTTACTTACTAATAGGCATAAAAAAATCCCGATTTAATCGGGATTTTTTTTATTGAAAATAATTTTATATTATTTTGATGGTGCCACTGGAGTAGCTGCAGGTTTTGGAGCAGCTGGTGCAGTTTTCTCTGTTGTTTTTGGAGTTGCAGATTGTGATGCGTCAATTATTTTGTTGTTGTCACTTAAGCTTCCTGAAAAACTTAAACTTGATAACAATACTAACACGATTAATGCTCCTGCTAATACCCATGTGCTTTTATCTAAAAAGTCAGTAGTTTTTTGTACACCACCCATTTGAGTAGATCCCCCCATAGAAGAAGATAAACCACCACCTTTAGGATTTTGTACCATAATAACGATAATTAGTAAAAAACAAACGATTGTAATTAATACTAAAAAAATTGTAAATGTGCTCATTGCTTAATTATTATTGTTTTGTTGTAAATTTATAATATCTAAAATTCGGTCTGCAAAGAAACTACTTTTTTCTGGATATTTCAAAATTAATATTTCATAAGCTTGAATTGCTTTAGAATATTTTTTTTGTTCTAGATATACCTTAGCTAAAGTTTCAGTCATTAAATAGGATTTATCTTCAACTTTAGGGTTAAAGTTAGAAAGAGTAATGTCTTTATTAATTGGCGGAATTTTAGGATTTATAGAAATGAATTTATCTATAATATCTAATTTTTTCTTTTTTTCAAGTTCTTCTTTTAAAGGAATTTCTTTTCTTTCTATTGGTTTTAAACGTGACAGTTGTAGCCATTCTTGAAAGGAATGTTTTTCATTAACAGTAAAGTCTAATGGTTTGCCAATTTCTAATTTTTCTTCTAATTTTTCCAAAATAGGATTAGCTTGCGAGATAGAAGAAAGAATAGATTGTTCTAGAGGATTGCTGGTTTCTGAGGTTTTTGGTGCAATTACCACTTCGCTTCCAACAACATTCATGTTTAATAATTCGGCAACTTTTTGGTCGTATAGACCATTTTGAACCGTTACAAACGAATCAGAAGTTATAAAATCAAACAAAATACTTCTATCTGTTGTAAATGCAGCGGCAACTTTTAATGCATAGTTGTATTTAAAACTATCCTGATTGTATAAATGTTTTAATCGCAACACACGCGCACTTTGAAAATAAGGGAACTCTTCCATTATTTTTTCCAATGCAATGCTATGACGCTCGTTTATAGCATCAGGTTTATTAACTAAATAAGTAAAATCGGTTACGTTCAATTTTTTGGTTTTCGATATTTAATTTGCAAAGGTACTCATTTCTAAATTTACCACTTTGCAAGCGATTCATTAAACACATCTTGTGTAATTCGCTCAAAGATTACATCTAAGGCACTAGTTAAAGAGGATCCTATTAATTGTTGTGTTCCAGGATAATCATAATAAAATGAAAATGGTTTTTCAAAATTATCTTTTTCGTTATTTTTATTAGTAAAACGAACATTAACGGTTATGGTTAATCTGTTTTGCGCAGCGGTCAAATCGGCGGTAGCTGCCATCGGAGTAATAGTATAATTAGTGATTTCCCCTTCGTAAATCAAGTCTCCGTTGGTTCGTACCAAGTTGAGGTTCGTTTGGTTTTGAACAATATCCTGTAATTTTAATGTAAATGTACGATCAATTCCGGGTTGCACCAAAGGTGCATTATTTTGAAAATAATTCACTTGAAATGTTTTAGCATCAATTTTTCCGGTTCCAGTAAAATTATAAGGGCCACAACTATTTAGAGTTAGAGCTATAAGGAGTACTAATAAGAATTTAAGTTTATTCATTGGAATATTTAAAAGTCAAAGATATTATTTTCTAATTATCAATTGTGAATTATCCATTATTAATTGACTACAAATCGTATTGTTTAATTTTTCGGTATAAGGTTCTTTCGGAAATCCCGAGTTCATCTGCAGCCAATTTTCGTTTGCCTTTGTTTCGTTCTAAAGATTTCTTAATCAATTCAATTTCTTTTGCTTCCAAACTTAAAGTTTCTTCTTCTTCTTCTACCGTTTCCGCTAAAAGATAATTGGTTTCGTATTCTTCTTCTTCGAATTCTTCTTGTTGCCCATGCTGATTTTCTTCTTTTTTTATAAGTGCCGAATTTCTAGGTTCTTCTTCAAAAAAGGTTTCTTCTTCTCGTTTTCCATAAACTTTCTGAACTAAATTCGGATTGATGTCTTGTACTTTGGCGCCATTTTTCATCAATTCTAAAGTCAGTTTTTTCAAGTCATTTAAATCACTTTTCATGTCAAAAAGTACTTTGTATAAAATATCTCTTTCGGTAGAAAAATCGCTTTCACTTTTCTTATCTCGGATAACGCTTGGCAAATGACTTCCGTCTTGAGGCAAGTAGGACATTAGAGTTTGCAGCGAAATATCCCGTTTTGTTTCTAATACCGAAATTTGTTCGGCTGCATTTCGCAATTGACGAATGTTTCCACTCCAGCGATATCCTAAAAGGTATTTAATTGCAGGTTCTTCTAGTTTAATTGCGGGCATTTTATATTTGTGAGCAAAATCGGCAGAGAACTTACGAAACAATAAATGAATATCCTCTTTTCTGTCCCGTAATGGAGGTAACAAAATATCTACAGTACTTAATCTATAGTATAAATCTTCTCGAAACTTTCCTTTCTCAATGGCATCAAATAAATTGACGTTAGTTGCAGCAACAATTCGCACATTCGTTTTTTGCACTTGCGAAGATCCAACTTTTATGAATTCGCCATTTTCCAAAACACGAAGCAATCGCACTTGGGTAGTTAATGGTAATTCGCCAACTTCATCTAAGAAAATAGTTCCGCCATCGGCTACTTCAAAATATCCTTCACGAGTAGATGTTGCGCCTGTAAACGAACCTTTTTCATGTCCGAAAAGTTCACTGTCAATAGTTCCTTCTGGAATTGCTCCACAGTTCACTGCAATGTATTTTCCATGTTTGCGGTGGGATAGCGCGTGTATTATCTTTGGAATACTTTCTTTTCCAACGCCACTTTCACCTACTACTAAGACGGAAATGTCTGTAGGAGCAACCTGAATTGCTTTCTCTACAGCGCGATTTAGTTTAGGGTCATTCCCAATAATTTCAAACCGTTGTTTTATGTTTTGTACTGTTTCCATTTGAAAGGGTTTAAAAGTTTAAAGTTTAAAGGTTTAAAGTTTCTTTACAAACTTGTCATTCTGACGAAGGAAGAATCTCATAATCTTTACTTTAAACTCTTTTTTATATTTAATGAATTAAAAAGTTCTTTTAATTCGTTGTATTGATTTTCTTTTAGATCGGCTTTTCTAATGACTTTTGCGCACTTTTTATCTATGTAAATCAAAAACCAATTTTTCTTTTCTTCAATTTTAAAAATGTCTTTCCAAAAATATTTCATGTTAAAACTTTCGCCTACATCTTCAAGATATTCATTATTAAACTTGATATATACATTTTCTTTTAACTTTATATTAGATAATCGTATTTTAGTAATCCTAAATGCAGACCATAAAATTATAATTGGTAATAATATAAATACTACATCTGGAAAATGAATTAAATCAATTAATTTTTTAGTGCCACTATTGATTTGATAAATATCAAAACTTAAAAAAGTGAAGCATAAAGGAAGTAAAATATAGTAATAAGATTTGTTTATTAATAAATAGAGATTTATTTTAAAATAGTCTTTAAAAACAAAATTTGGCTTTACAATAATCTCTTTTTCCATATTCCAACAACTTTAAACCTTAAACTTTTCAAACCTTAAACATATTTTTAATTCCTTTCCGACAACCCCATTGCTTCTCCAATCAAGGTTCCACTGGTGCAATTGGTGATTTTTACATTTACAAAATCTCCTATTTTATAATTCTCTTTTGGGAAAACTACCGTAATACTTTGGGAGTTTCTTCCCGATAAATCATTTTCTGATTTTTTTGAAGTTTTATCCACCAATACTTCTACAGTTTGCCCAAGAAATTCTTGTGTTCTAAAAGCACTATGTATTCTTTGAAGGTCTACAATTTCTTGCAAACGACGCATTTTAGTTGCTTCAAGAACATCATCGTCCATTTTTCTTCCTGCCAAAGTTCCGGGTCTTTCCGAATAGGCATACATATATCCAAAGCTATATTTCACATATTCCATTAACGATAAAGTGTCTTGGTGGTCTTCTTCCGTTTCTGTTGGAAAACCAGCAATCATATCTTGTGTGATGCAAACATTTGGTATAATCGTTTTTATTCTATCAATCAAATTTTTATATTCTTCTCTAGTGTGCAAACGATTCATTGCTGCTAAAATCTTATCGCTGCCCGATTGCACCGGCAAGTGGATGTGCTTGCAAACATTAGAGTATTTAGCAATAACATGCAAAACGGGTTCGTGCATGTCTTGCGGATTGGACGTGGAAAATCGAATGCGCATTTTAGGAAAACCCTTAGCAACCATTTCTAGTAAATGCTCGAATTTCACTGCGGTTGCAATTTGCATTTCTGAAGCCTTATCAAAATCTTTCTTCAAGCCGCCACCATACCAAAGATAACTGTCTACATTTTGTCCTAAAAGGGTTATTTCTTTATAACCAGTATCTTGTAAATCTTGAATTTCTTTTATAATACTTTGTGGCTCCCGGCTTCTTTCTCTGCCACGAGTAAAAGGAACTACGCAAAACGTACACATATTATCACATCCTCTGGTAATCGATACAAATGCAGAAACACCATTAGAGTTTAATCGAACAGGGGAAATATCGCCATAGGTTTCCTCTTTAGATAATAGTACGTTTATGGCATCACGACCTTCTTCAACATCGGCCAATAAATTAGGCAAATCTTTATAGGCATCAGGCCCAACTACCAAGTCTACAATTTTTTCTTCCTCTAGGAATTTTTCTTTCAAACGTTCCGCCATACAGCCCAAAACACCAACCTTCATCTTCGGGTTAATTCGTTTTACAGCGTTATATTTTTCTAGTCGCTTTCTTACTGTTTGTTCGGCTTTATCGCGAATAGAACAGGTGTTTACCAATACTAAATCTGCTTCTTCTAGAATTTGAGTAGTATTATATCCATCGTTTAAAAGTATAGAGGCTACGACTTCGCTATCCGAAAAATTCATAGCGCAACCATAACTTTCTATATATAGTTTCTTAGTGTTTCCTGCTTTAGTTTCCAAAACCAAACTTTGGCCTTGTAATGCTTCATCAATTTCCTTTTCCATACTTAATATTATACTTCCAATTCTTTGAAATCGGAAATACAAAGATACTACTAAAAATGAATATCTGACAAGATGTCAGTTGTGTTTTAACAAAGTTTTAAAAGGAAAGTTAATTGGTTTTATATTTCATGAAAAGTTTCATAAAAATCTAATTTGATTATTTAACCAACAAGCAGTTTGGTTCAAAGCCTTAAAAAATTATTTGTAGTAAAGGAGAATAAATATTCCAATATAATTTTTTATATTCTATTGATATTTAATCTGATTTTATCAACTTCATCCTTCCCGTAAAACCTTACTATTTCATCTTGTTCTTCCTTATTACCGTTAGAAAAAACTCGTTTAATAATTGATTTCTTCATCTGTTTCCAGTCAATTTTGTCAAATGTAGTATCCCAAAAGGTTCCCTTTCTCATTATTGAAAGGTTAGGTTTATATTTACTATCTTTCTTAGATTCCTTAATGTCATAAAACACTTGCAAAGTCATTAAAAAACCTTCGTCTAGTTTTAATTGATTTTCAATTTTTAAAGACAAATTTACATTCATGTTTCTTTTGCCGTTAATTATTGCGCCCAATGTTTGTGGGTGTTCGCCAATAGAAAGCGCAAATTGTCTTTTACTCGTATTTGTTTTGAGTAATTCTCTTTCAATTATTTTTCCGGGATGGATCCCTTTTAAGAGGTCAATTTTTGTTTTCATTACACAAATGTAAACAATTTTGTTTATACTAAATATTTTTTTTGGAGTCTATTTTCTTTCAAAAAGTGCAACTATCCCTGAATATTTAAAAAAAACTTCTACTTTTGCCGAACAAATAAAATAAAATGGCAAAGAATTTAGTTATAGTTGAGTCCCCAGCAAAAGCAAAAACCATTGAGAAATTTCTAGGTGCCGATTACCAAGTTGAATCTAGTTATGGTCATATTGCCGATTTGCCTTCTAAGGAAATAGGAGTGGATGTCGAAAACGGATTCAAACCCAAATACGAAGTTTCTGCCGATAAAAAAGCATTGGTAACCAAGCTTAGAGGATTAGCCAAAAATGCCGACATGGTTTGGTTGGCTTCCGATGAGGACCGTGAGGGAGAAGCAATCTCATGGCATTTATCTGAAGAATTAAAATTGGATAAAAAGAAAACAAAACGAATTGTTTTTCACGAAATTACTAAGAATGCAATTCTTAAAGCTATTGATAATCCAAGAGAAATAGATTATAATTTAGTAAATGCACAGCAGGCGCGTAGGGTTTTAGACCGTTTAGTAGGGTATGAATTGTCTCCTGTTTTATGGCGTAAAATTAAAGGCGGACTTTCTGCAGGTCGTGTGCAATCGGTTTCCGTTCGTTTAATTGTTGAGCGGGAACGCGAAATTCAAAATTTCAAAGCGGTTGCTTCTTATTCAGTTGTTGCAGAATTTACTAATGAAGCAGGAAGATCTTTTAAGGCAAAACTTCCTAAAAATTTCAATACCAAAAAAGAAGCCGAAGATTTTTTAAATAAAAACATAGGCTCTAGTTATAAAGTTGGCGATTTAGAAACTAAACCAACTAAAAAATCTCCAACAGGACCTTTTACAACTTCTACTTTACAACAAGAAGCAGCACGTAAATTGTACCTTCCCGTTGGAATTACCATGCAATTAGCACAACGCTTGTACGAAGCGGGGTTAATTACCTATATGAGAACGGATAGTGTGAATCTTTCTAAAGATGCTATGGATGCTGCACAAGCAGAAATCATAAAATCCTACGGAAAAGAGTTTTCTAGACCTAGAACATTTGTAAACAAAAGCAAAGGTGCACAAGAGGCTCACGAGGCTATTCGTCCTACCGATATGTCCCGACACACGGTAAATATTGATAGAGATCAAGCGCGTTTATACGATTTAATTTGGAAAAGAACCTTAGCATCTCAAATGAGCGATGCCGAATTGGAACGCACTAACGTTAAAATTGAAGCAAATAATCACTCGGAAGTTTTTACAGCATCTGGTGAGGTAATCAAGTTTGAAGGTTTCCTAAAAGTATACCTGGAAGGAAATGACGATGACGATGAAGAGCAAGAAGGTATGTTGCCAGCGATGAAAGTGAACGAAAAATTGGTAAACAATTACATCACAGCCACCGAAAGATATTCAAGACCTGCAGCTAGATATACTGAGGCTTCTTTGGTTAAGAAATTAGAAGAATTAGGTATTGGTAGACCATCTACTTATGCGCCAACTATTTCTACCATCATTAATAGAAATTATGTTGAAAAAGGAAATCTAGAAGGACAGGAACGTAATTATACCCAATTGACATTGCAATTGAATAAGGTTGCTGAAAAATTATTAAAAGAAAATACAGGATCCGATAAAGGAAAGTTAGTTCCAACCGATATAGGTACAATTGTAACCGATTTCTTGGTAAAAAACTTTGAAAATATTTTAGATTATAATTTCACTGCTAAAGTCGAACAAGATTTTGATGAAATTGCAGAAGGAAATATAAATTGGACTAAAATGATGCAGGAGTTTTACGATAAATTCCATCCAAATGTAAAAGATGTTGAAGCAAATGCCGATAGAGAAAGCGGTGAAAGAATTTTAGGTAAACACCCAGAATCTGGTAAAACAGTTTTGGTTCGTTTAGGAAAATTTGGTGCTATGGCTCAAATTGGAGATAGTGAGGATGAAGAAAAGAAATTTGCAAGTTTGCGTGCAGAGCAAAATATTGGGACTATTACTTTGCAAGAAGCATTAGACTTGTTTTTATTGCCAAAAGCATTAGGCACCTACCAAGGAGAAGATGTTGAGGTGAGTTTAGGTCGTTTTGGCCCGTTTATTAGATTTGGAAAAGTTTTCGTTTCTTTGCCAAAAGGCGAAGAGCCATTGGATGTAACCCTAGAAAGAGCCAAAGAACTAATTGATGAAAAGGCTCAAGCCGATATGCCAATAGCAGTTTATAAAGGGGAAGGCGTTCAAAAAGGAACGGGAAGATTTGGTCCGTTTATTAAATGGGATGGCATTTTCATTAATGTTTCTAAAAAATACAATTTTGACAACCTTTCGCAAAGCGATATTGAAGAATTAATTGAAGATAAACTTCAAAAAAATATTGATAAAGTAATTCACGACTGGAAAGAAGAAGGAATTCTTGTTCAAAAAGCACGTTGGGGAAGATCCGAAATTACTAAAGGAAAGATAAAAATTGAATTGAGTAAAGATATTGATGCTTCTAAATTAACTTTAGAGCAAGTGCAAGAAATGATTGCTAAGAAAACACCAGCCAAAAAGGCTCCTGCTAAAAAAGCACCAGTTAAGAAAGCGCCAGTTAAAAAGAAATAAAAACAATCCTATATTTTTCTCCTATAAGTAGGAGTGGAGTGAGGAAAAAATGAAATATAAATGGAATTCGATTTTCTTTCTCCAGTAGAAACCAATTTGATAATTGACTTAAAACGATTGTCATCCCAGCATTTGTCTAGCAAAGTTGTTTTTCATACACAGGAAGATTTTCCAGATATTTCCAAAGTTTCTATTGCTATTATTGGAGTCCCTGATCATCGAGGAGATAGTATCGCTAACCACGAGATGGATTTATCTCTAGTTCGTTTGGAATTGTACCATCTTTTTCCAGGTAACTGGAGTCACACTATAGCTGATTTAGGAGATATTTTACCCGGAAATTCACCAGAGGATACTTATTTTGCTTTACAAAAAGTAGTTTCTAAGTTGATGAAAAATAAAGTTATTCCTATTATTATAGGAGGCTCTCAAGATTTAACTTACGCTTTATATAGAGGTTATGATGATTTAGAGCAAATGGTGAATTTGGTGTCTATTGATTCAAAATTTGATCTTGGTAAGCAAGAAGGAACTGCATTAGCAGAGTCCTATTTGTCTAAAATTATTATAGAAGAGCCTAATAATCTTTTTAATTATTGTAATATTGGATACCAAACCTATTATAATTCGCAGGAAGAAATTGATTTGATCGAAAAATTATATTTTGATGCTTATAGATTAGGGGAGGTTTGTAATAATATAGCTGTTTCGGAACCCGTTTTTAGAGATGCCGATTTAGTAAGTTTGGATTTAACCTCGGTAAAATCTTCCGATTCTGGAAATTTTACCAATTTTCAACCTAATGGTTTTAACGGAAAAGAAATTTGTGCTTTAGCAAGATATGCTGGTATTAGCGATAAAGTTTCGTGTTTAGGCATATTTAATCATCAAGGCTCCAAACAAGAAACGGTGCTTATTGCTCAAGTGATTTGGTATTTTATAGAAGGAATACATTATCGTTCTAATGAGTATCCGTTTGGAAGTAAGGATAACTATATAAAATACACAGTGCCTAATGAAGAAGAAGATGTAGTGTTTTATAAAAGCGATAAAACCGAAAGATGGTGGATAGAAATACCTTTTTTTATTAATTCAAACAATAAACTAAAAAAGAATACGTTATTACCATGTTCACAGGAGGATTATTTGGCTGCATGCAACCAAGAATTACCAGAACGGTGGTGGAAAGCCCAACGAAAAAGTACAATTTAGAAGAAAAACATAAAAAAGCATTTTTTTAAGCATTTTTTTGTGAGAATATTCATAAATAAATATAAAAAAAGGTCTTTTAACTTGATTATTAGCTCTTAAAAGATATTTTTATTTTGAATTTTTAGATAAAAATGTATTTTTGATAAAAAAATAAAACTTTAAGAAACAAATAATTGTTTTTTTGAAAAATTATGGATAGGTTTACGGCCTTAAAATATGAATACATAATTAACCAAATTTATATGAAGAAGTTCATTGCATTTGCATCTGTTTTAACTCTATTAGTGAGCTGTGGTAAGTCTAACGACAAAGGAGAGTTAGTTGGAGTGAAAGGTAAAAAGTGGCACCCAGAGAAACCATTTGGGATGACATTAGTTCCTGGTGGGGCATATATTATGGGTAAATCAGACGATGATTTAGCTAATGTACAAGATGCGCCAACTAAAACGGTTACAGTTAGATCTTTCTATATGGATGAAACGGAAATCACTAATAGTGAATACCGTCAATTCGTAGAATGGGTAAAAGATTCTATTATTAGAGTTCGTTTGGCTGTTCTTGCTGATGAAACTGGTGTAAAACCAGGTGCTGGAAAAGGAGGCAAAGGAACAGGTAGTATAGGTGATTTTGCTTTTAATGACCAAGATCCTGCTAAAATGACGCCTTATGATAAGTATATGTATGAGAATTATTATAGTGTAGGAACTACAGATGATCCTTATGCAGGAAGAAAACTGAATCGTAAAGTGAAATTGATTACAGATACTAAAAAATATCCTGACGAATATTATACTGAGGTTATGGATACAATGTATCTTCCTGTTGCTGAATCTTTCAATGGTTTAAGAACAATTGATGTTGATAAATTGAAATTTCATTACTCTTGGATGGATATTCAAGCTGCTGCAAAAGCTAAAGTAGGAAAAAGAAGTAAATTTATTAAAACAGAGAATACTAAAATTTATCCAGATACTACTGTTTGGATTAAAGATTTTGCATATTCTTATAATGAACCAATGCATAACGACTACTTCTGGCACCAAGCTTATGGAGATTACCCAGTAGTTGGAGTAAATTGGAAACAAGCTAAAGCATTTTGTGCCTGGAGAACATTGAAAAAGAATATTTATGTAAAACAAAAGAAAGGAAGAGATTTAATAAATTCTTTTCGTTTGCCAACAGAAGCTGAGTGGGAATATGCTGCTCGTGGTGGTTTGCAATCTGGAAACTATCCTTGGGGAGGACCTTATACTAAAAGTGATAGAGGTTGTTTCTTAGCAAACTTTAAGCCAAATAGAGGAGATTATGCTGCAGATAATGCATTATATACCATGGAAGCAAAATCGTTTCAGCCAAATGGTTATAATTTATATAACATGGCAGGTAATGTGTCTGAATGGACAGATTCCTCATACGATGCCTCTGCCTATGAGTTCGTGTCAACTATGAATCCAAATGTTCCAGATACTTCTAATAAACGTAAGGTTGTTAGAGGTGGTTCTTGGAAAGATGTTGCTTACTTCTTGCAAGTGGGAACCAGAGATTTCGAATATCAAGATACCGCAAGAAGCTATATTGGTTTCAGAACAGTTCAAGATTATATGGGAACTCAAACCACAGGAAAAAAATAACCTGAAATACACTTTTGAATATTTATTAACTTTATTATATTAAACTAAACTAACTAAAATTATTTATTATTATGGCAATTTTAAGCAAAAAAGCAATGAATTTTGCATACGGAATGGGAGCAGCAGTTGTAATTGTTGGAGCATTATTCAAAATTACTCACTTTGAATTAGGTCCTTTAACAGGTACACTTATGTTATCTATAGGATTATTAACTGAAGCGTTTATCTTTGCACTTTCTGCTTTTGAACCTGTAGATCATGAATTAGATTGGTCTTTAGTATATCCAGAATTAGCTGGTGGTCAAGCTAAAGAAAAATCAGTAAAAAAAGAAGATGCTAAAGATGCGCAGGGATTATTGTCTCAAAAATTAGATGCAATGTTAAAAGAGGCTAAAATTGACGGTGAGTTAATGTCTAGCTTAGGAAATAGTATTAAAAACTTTGAAGGTGCCGCAAAATCTATTTCTCCAACTGTTGATGCTATGGCAGGACAAAAGAAATATGCTGAAGAAATGAGTAAAGCCGCTAGTCAAATGGAAGCTTTAAATGGTTTATACCAAGTTCAACTACAAAGCGCTGAAAGAAACGCTCAAATTAATAATGAAGTTGCTGAAAACAACTTGAAATTAAAAGACCAAATGCAATCTTTAACTTCTAACTTGTCTACATTAAATAATGTATATGGTGGAATGCTTTCTGCAATGAACAATAAAGGATAATTAGTTTTAAACTATATTTATTATTAACAAAATTATTAAATTAAACTAATTAGAAAAGATGGCAGGAGGAAAATTAACCCCTAGACAGAAGATGATTAACCTAATGTACTTGGTTTTCATCGCAATGTTGGCAATGAATATGTCCAAAGAAGTACTTTCAGCTTTTGGATTAATGAATGAAAGATTTGAAGGTTCGAATTTATCTGCAATTAACATGAATGAACAAATGTTAGCAGGTTTAGATTCTAAAGCTCATGAAGATACCCATTTTACTGAAGCTGCTTCAAAAGCACACAAAGTTGAAGCTGCTTCTAAAAAATTCTACGATTTTATAGGAACTCTTAAAGGTGAAGTTCTTAAAGGAGTAGAGACTGAAAAAGGAACTGGAAAATTACCATATGAAGCTATGGATAAAGGTGATAATATAGACAATTCATGGTTCAAAGGAGAAGGATATTCTGCGAGAGGTAATGAAATTATTGCCAATATTGAAAAGTATAAAGCAGAAATTAAAGCTGCTGTTGGAAATGATTCCAAATATGTAAGTATTTTAAAAGAGATTAATGATAAATTTAATGTCAATGACGTTAAAAATAAAGAAGGATTAAAAGTTAAATTTTTGGAATACCATTTTGACAAATTTCCTTCTATTGCATCCTTGGCTAAATTAAGTGCTTGGCAAAACGACGTTAAAAAAACAGAAGCTGATATTTATAGCAGTTTATTAGGTAAAGCAGCTGTTGCTGCAGCATCTATGAATAATTTTCAAGCAATAGTTGTTTTAGAAAAAAATGCTTATTTTGAAGGTGAAGCTATTAAAGGAAAAGTAGTTTTAGGTAAATATGACGCAAATACTAAACCAATTGGTTTTGTTGGACCTGGAAAAATTGAAAATGGACAGGCAGTAATTGCAATGTCAGCAGGTTCTGTAGGTGAACATCCTCTTGGTGGTTCTTTTACTTTTCTAGAGGACGGTAAATCTATATCAATTCCATTTAAAGGATCTTATGTGGTTGTTCCACGTCCTAATACTGCAAATATTTCTGCTGATAAAATGAATGTGGTTTATAGAGGTTTACCTAACCCTATGACAATTTCATTTGCCGGAATTCCTGATAATGCAGTTACTGCATCTGCAGCTGGATTAAGTAGCGCTGGAGGAAGAGGTAAATATAACTTGAATCCTGGTTCAGGTACTGAAGTTGTTGTTAATGTTACTGGAAAAATGGCAGATGGAAAATCCGTTTCTGATAAAAAAGTATTTAGAATTAAAGGTATTCCTGCTCCGCAAGCTGCGATTGGTGGACAACCTGGAAGTCAAAAAGGAGCTAAAGCTCGTTTGCAATCTTCTCAAATTACTGCAGTATTGCCAGATTTTTTATATGATTTGAAATTCCAAGTAACTCAGTTTGTTTTGAAAGTTCCTGGGCAAGCATCTATTGTTGTAAATGGTGATAGAGTAAATGCACAATGTGCTGCTGCTTTAGCTAGAGCAACAAAAGGTGATCAAATCACAATTTCGGATGTGAAAACAAAAATTATTGGTGATGGAGCAGGTATTCAAACAAAAACTGCTGCCCCAGCTATTTTCGAAATACAATAAAAATTTAAGTTAGACGTTTTAAAACTTACTTAGATAACTTAGAATATAAATTATGAAATTGAAAAACTTTTTACTTGTTATGTTTGGTATTGCAGTGTCTTATACATCAACTGCACAGTCCAATCTATTGAATGCAAAAACTCCTTCTGAAATTGGGAAGAAAACAGCTGCTCAATTAGAATCGGATAATGACAAGCCATTACCTTACGGTTATGTTCACGACAGAGATGTTTTGATGGGGAAAACTACTTGGGAAAATATTGATCTTGATGAAAGAATTAATTTCCCTTTATATTATCCTGTTGATACTGCTTTTGTTGGCAAAGAAAGAAGATCTCTTTTTCAAGTTCTTTTAAATGGTATTAAATCTGGAAAAATTACAGAAGTATATGGAGATGACTATTTTAATTCTAAAAAGTCGTTAAAAGATTTGGAATCTGTTTTTAAATACATTGACACTATACCTGCTGGAATTGATGAGTTTAATACGGATATAGAAGGATATAAATCTGGCAAAAAAGTTTTAGATAAACAATATATTAATCCAACTGAATTATCTGCTGCTGATGTTTCTGGCTACAGAATAAAAGGGTTTTGGTATTTCGATAAACGTCAAAGTGAATTAAAATACAGATTACTTGCTATTTGTCCTATGGCTACTGAAGCTAGAGATAAAGCCAAAGGAAATACCGATGCGATTGAACTGTTTTGGGTTTATTTTCCTTCTATTCGTGATGTACTTCATGAAGCGAAAGCTTTTAATGATAAGAATTCGGCTATGCCTATTACTTTTGATCAATTGTTAAATTCGCGTCGTTTTAATGGAGTAATTTATAAAGAGGAAAATGTTTACGGCGATAGAACAATTCAAGATTATATGAAAGACAATGCTCAATCTCAGCTATTAGAATCTGAAAGGGTTAAAGAAAAAATCCGTGATTTTGAACAAGATATGTGGACGTATTAACATAGTGCTATTTAAAAACTCTTACCTTTGGTAAGAGTTTTTTTATGTGTATAATTGCTCTACGTTAATTTATTTTTAAAAATGTTAGATTATATTATTGTTGGTTCTGGTTTAGCCGGAATTGCCTTCTCAGAAATTGCTTTGCAAAACGACAAATCCATTTTGGTATTTAACGATGATTCTCAGAATTCTTCCAAAATTGCTGGGGGTCTATACAATCCAGTAATCTTAAAACGATTTAGTGAAGTTTGGCAAGCTGCTCCACAATTAGATTTATTATCGAATTTCTATTCTGGATTAGAATATAAATTAGGTGTTAAGTTAGATTATAAATTACCTTTATTACGAAAATTTCATTCGGTGGAAGAGCAAAATAATTGGTTCTCGTCTTCCGATAAACCCAATCTCTCTAATTTTTTATCCACTAAATTATTCACATCCAAAATTAATGCTATTGATTCGCCATTTAATTTTGGAGAAGTATTACTATCCGGTTATTTGGATACTGCTTTATTATTGGATACCTATAAAGTTTTTCTAATTTCTGAAAATTTATTCCAAAACGAATCTTTCGATCATTCGCTTTTAGAAATTAAGGATAATTTTGTTTCGTATAAAACTCACAAGGCAAAACACATTGTCTTTGCAGAAGGGTTTGGTATGCTTTCTAACCCATTCTTTTCTAAATTACCGCTAGATGGAACTAAAGGGGAATTGCTTTTAATTAAAGCCCCACAGTTAAATTTAGAAGTAATAGTAAAATCGGCAGTATTTATTATTCCTGTTGGGGATGATTTGTATAAAGTTGGCGCGACCTATAATTGGGAAGATAAAACAAATATCCCAACGGAAGCCGCCAAAAAAGAATTAACGAATCAATTAAAAGAATTAATACAATGTGACTTTGAAATAATTGAACATTTTGCTGGTGTTCGCCCTACAGTAAAAGATAGACGGCCACTTGTTGGTACACATCCTATACATAATACTATTCATGTATTGAATGGATTGGGAACACGAGGGGTGATGCTTGCACCAGCAATGGCAACAAGTTTATTTAATAATATTGAAAACAATATTCCTTTAGATCCTGTGATAGATATTAAAAGAATTAAGAATTTTGTTTCCAGTTTTTATCAAAAGCAATAAACATGTTGATGTAGATGTTTCTTGCCAATCTTGCAGTTACAGGCATCAAAGCAATAATGCCTACAATGATTCCAATAAAAGTTGGTTTTACAGGAAAACCAATTATCACATTCGAAATTACAAAAATTGCTACTCCAATACCAACAGTCAGTCCATAACTAACATACATTGCCCCATAAAAAAAGGAGGGTTCAATTAAATATTGTGTATGACAATGGCTACAAGTATCGTTCATTTTGTATAAATCATTCAATTTGTATGGATTTTTTTCTAAATACATACTTTCTTCATGGCATTTAGGACAAGTTCCTGTTAAAATGCTATATAATTTGGATCCTTTTTTTAACATTTGCAAAAATTTTCTACAAAGGTACTCTTTAAGGAAGTTTATAATGTAACATTTGTCACAAATAATATGCTAAATATTCACAATTTATCGGTTTCTTTTGGTGGTTCGTATCTTTTTGAAGAAGTAACTTTTCGTCTCGGTTCTGGCGATAGAGTAGGGCTTGTCGGAAAAAATGGTGCGGGTAAATCTACTATGCTCAAAATTCTTGCTGGAGATTTTAAACCAGATTCTGGTCAAATTGCTACAGAAAAAGAAGTTAGAATGGGTTTCCTTCGTCAAGATATCGATTTTGAACAAGGTCGAACCGTTTTAGAAGAAGCGTACGAAGCTTTTATTGAAATCAAACAAGTGGAAAAAAAATTAGAAGAGGTAAACCATCTTCTTGTAACCCGAACCGATTACGAAAGTGAAGAATACGGACAAATTATTGAAAATTTATCCGATTACACCCATCGTTTTGAATTGCTTGGAGGTTATAATTATGTAGGTGATACCGAAAAAATCCTTTTAGGTCTTGGTTTTAAACGCGATGTTTTTAACGATCAAACCGATACTTTTTCGGGCGGATGGCGAATGCGTATTGAATTGGCTAAATTGCTTTTGCAGTCTAACGATATTTTGCTTCTGGATGAGCCAACCAATCACTTGGATATTGAGAGTATCATTTGGTTAGAAGGTTTCTTAAGAAATTTTCCAGGAGTAGTGGTAATTGTATCCCACGATAAAATGTTTCTGGATAATGTAACGAACCGAACTATTGAAATTTCACTCGGGAAAGCCTATGATTTTAATAAACCGTATTCCGAATATTTAGAATTACGCCATGAAATTCGCGAGAAGCAATTGGCTACCCAAAAAAATCAAGCAAAGAAAATTGAAGAAACGGAGAAGTTAATTGAGAAATTCCGTGCCAAAGCATCCAAAGCCTCAATGGCGCAATCGTTGATTAAGAAGTTGGATAAAGTAGCGCGAATTGTTGTAGATGAGGACGATATTTATGTAATGAACATTTCATTTC
>CANGCT010000042.1 GCA_947452415.1 Flavobacteriaceae bacterium | reverse complement strand
CTGGTTTACCGTTGACTATAACGAAGCCGAAGCTTACAAACAATTTAAAGCCCATTTCTCGCTGAAACGATAAAAGGAAAATCTAAAAAAATGAGGGAATCCTCTTGAAAAGAACCTCACCCCCGGCCCCTCTCTAAAGGAGAGGGGTGACAAAGCATGAAAGTATTGTATAAAATACTCTAATTTTTTTGTTTAAAAAAAGCCGTCCCGCCCTTCGGGAACCCCTCCAAAGGAGGGAAATAATTGCTAATATTTAATCATAAATTTCTGGAAAATTGTAAACGTGTTGCGTGAGGGATGGAAGCGGCATCCTTTGCTTTTTTTCTTTAAAAAAGCAAAGATATAGCGCACAGCCCGACCCGAAGGGGCACGCTATAAATATAAATAGTGGTTACTTTTTTGTTTTAAAAACTAATTTTGTAGAAGAAGCTATTATCTCTTTTTTATTTAATTTCATTTTTCGGAATTGTCCTTTGTTGTACATCGCGGCTTGATCGCTGTAATGAGTGCTCATTGGGTTTCCAGATTGCCCTGTTGGGAGGATGCTTACGCTATTTTCTATATCTGAAAAATCGATTACTCTTCTAGTGGACGGCCCTGCTTTTACATCATACATTCCGGTATCGTTATAGAAAAACATTAGGTTGTTTATGACTTCGTTGGAACCACTTGCTTCAAAAGGACCTACATTTAAGAAAGTTCTTAGAGCCGCAATTTTTCCTATTGGATGTTGGTGTTCCAATGTGTGTACTTTGTTCCACGTCCATGACGTTTCTTTAGTACCTAATTGCTTTTCGAGAGCTACGATGGCTTCTTTAAAGGATTGGGATAGGATGTCTTTTTTTGTTTCTTTTTTATTTTTGGTTGTTATATTATCCCACCAAAGAGAATTTTCATTTTTGCTTTGTCCTTCAATTACTTGTTTCATGATATGGGTTGCCAAAAAAGATTTGAAGTTTTCTTCTCCCAATTCATCTTGGAATGTATTTTTTAAATAACACGATATCCATTTATTGTAAATGGTTGGAGCAACATCTTGAAGATCATTTGAACCTGACCATTTTTTTAGTATTTCTAATGCTTCTTTTTCATTGGAATTCCAACTGGTATTTGACATCGATTGTATCCAATTAGCAATCAAAGAGGTAGCTGTTGTAGAAGTATTATCGTTAGTCATATTTTGCACATCAGCACTAGTCCAATTGTTCTTTGGTTTTAACAAACCATTAATTCTAGCGGCGCGGTCTCTTGGCAAATAATACCCTGGGTACAAATAACCGTCTATTGCTTCAGGCTGGTTGTTAGCCGAATACACATAATTCCAATTTGGATTAATAGCAGATGGATTCTTGGAAAAATCAAGAAATTCTTTTTTATCATCGATTCCATTGGCTCCGTTCATAATAAAATTTCCATTGACCGATTTGTCTAATTTGTACAATTTTCCAGAGGTTATCCAAGCAATATTATTCTTAGCATCGCCATACATAATATTGAGTCCTGGCGCAGCGATTAATGAAATAGCTTTAGAAAAATCATCTAATTTTTTAGAATGCGAAAGAGCATGAACTGCTTCAAGAATTTGATTTTTTTGTTGGGTATAAATCCAAGACATTGCTACCGGTTTTTTAGTAGTTAGAGTATTTAATAGTCCGTTCATTATTGGCCCATGAATGGATTCTTTACTATTTAGTGTTACCGAAGTGCTATCTTTAACTTTGATGATTTTCTGGTGAAGGGTATAGTTTTTATAGCCACCAACTGTTTTATATTGGTTGTTATTTGCAGGATTTTCCTCTTCTTGAAATAAATCTAAATCGTCGTTTTCAAACATGGTCAAGCCATAAGCATAGTTGTGGTTGTGACCCAACAAAGGAAACGGCGTGCCTGCCAAATAGTACCCATATATCTCATAATCGGGGGTTATGATGTGCGCTTCATACCAAGTGCAGGGTTGCGAAAACATAATGTGCGGATCATTTGCAAAAATAACTTTGCCATTCTTGGTTTTTTGCGCTCCAATTACCCAACTGTTGCTTCCAATAAACGAGGGTATTGGAGAATTGTCTAATAAACTTGTAATAGATTTTGAGATTTCGGCATAATCATTACTCTTTCCTTTATAGCTTTTTAATTGGGTGGTTCCAAACGAACCATCTATACCAAAGTCTTTTAAATATTCCATTCCGAATTTATCACGAATATCGGTAAGTAATGGATCTGTTTTTTGTGCCATTGCAAAACTGAACGACATGTATCCAAAAATATTATAAACGTCTTTAAGAGTGAATTTTTCTTTTTTAATACCCAATAATTGAAATTCAATAGGTGTTTTCCCATCTTGTACGTATTGGTTTATTCCATCTACATAGGCCATTGCTAAGATATACGTTTCGGAGTTTTTATCGAGTTCTGCAATTGCTTTCTCGGAGTTTTGTTCGATGCCAATGCCTGCAAAAAACAGGTCGTTCTTTAGTGCTTTGGTTCCAAATAATTCGGATAATCTTCCTGGTGCAATTCTTCTTAGTAGTTCCATTTGCCACAATCGATCTTGTGCATGAACATATCCTAAAGCGGTTATAGCGTCTTTCTGGGTGTTGGCATAAATGTGAGGAACACCATAATCATCAAAGTAAACGGTAGTTTCTTTTGAAATGTTTTTTAAAGAAATTTCTCCTTCGTATATTGGTTTTGTAGTTTGCAAATAAGCATAAAGTGCTAGGGACAATAGTACTATTATAGAAATAAGAATTAGAAGAACTTTTTTAAGTGTTTTCATTAGAAAATATATAGAATATCAAATGTAAAAAATAAACCATTAAGAAATCAAGTTTCATTTAGATAGTGTCTTAACTTTTCTTGTTTTCTTATTGGTTTTATAAAAAATGATCTTATTTCCTAGGAAATTCAATTGCTTTTCCAGTGTTCATTCCGTTGTTTTTTGCTAAAACTCCACACAGATGGAATAACATTCTAGCACCTACATTTCCATCCCAATCGTCGTTTTCTCCTGGAGCAACTTCAACTAAATCGAAGCCAATAATTTCTTTGCCGCTTTCCTGTAATTTGTTAAACAAATAAGTAGCTTGTTCAAAAGAAAATCCTCCTGGAACTGGTGTCCCTGTATTTGGACAATACCATGGATACATTCCGTCAATATCAAAACTGATACATACCTTTTGCGGCAAAGATGCTATTATAGCTTCACATTGTTGTTGCCATGTTTTGCCTTCAAAGGTTTCTCTTTTTAAATCGGCATCACTATTTACTAAAATTCTTCCTTTAGATTGAAGTACTACATCTACTTCTTGTTCGCAGAAATCTCGAATTCCAACTTGAACTATTTTTGAAATTTGAGGTATCTGTAAAGCATTGTACATTATGGAGGCGTGAGAAAAAGTAAATCCTTCATATGCTATTCGCAAATCCATGTGAGCATCTAAATGCAAAATCCCAAAATTATTGTGTTGGGTTGCTAAAGCTTCATAATAGCCAAGTGGTGTAGAGTGATCACCGCCTAATAAAACTACTTTTTTGCCTTTATTTATCCAATACAAAACGGTCTCTTTAACTTCGGTATGCAAGTCGCGGCAAACTAAATTTATTTTATCTAAATCGGCTTGAAGAACTGGAATCTTTGAAACTTCTTGCCCGCCTTCCAACGCCTCAATGATGGGTTGAGCAAGTGCTTTATATTTATCGGAATTAGATTTCCAAGCATCTGGAATTTCGGCATAATACATGCCCAATTTCCATAATTCTGGAAAATCTTGATGGTTAAGATCTACTTGAAAGGACGCCTCTAATATTGCTTCAGGTCCATCAGATGCTCCTGCACCATAACTAACCGTTACCTCCCAAGGTACAGGAATGATTATAATTTCTGATTGTTCTGCTGAAAATGGTAATCCGAAAATAGTTGCATCAGCTAATCCTGGTTGAGAAGGATCAAAGTCTTTTATAATTTGTTCTTTATTCATATAATTTGAGGAACAAAGCAATTGCTTTATTCTTAATTTAATTTTTGCAAATGTACTAAGGTTTTGAAGTCTTTACAAAATTAAATAACCACAATGAAATTTACATCCATTGTGGTTATTTAATAAAATTGAAAAACTTTTTATTCTTTTATAAACTTGTAACTTGCTTTAGAAGTATTGAAGTAAATTGTATAAACTCCATTAGAAAGTTTAGAAACATCTACTTTTTCTTCGTTAGAAATAGTAGCTTTATCCATTACTTTTTGTCCTAAAATATTATAAATCGTAATGCTTTCAGCAGTGTCAAATTCGCCTTTAATGGTGATTTGATTTTTAGCAGGATTAGGATAAATTACTACGTTTTCTTTTACATTTTGAGCAACTGCTAGATTTGGAGTTACAATTAAATTAAATCCACAATTAACTGCGGTTCCTAATGTAGCAGTCATAGTAACTGGGTAAGTCCCTGGAGCAAGAACGGAACCTACAGCAGGAGATTGCGTCACTACTGCTGCACAATTGGCACTTATAGCATTAGATAAACTAGAGAAATCTGGAACAGTATATACATTATTTGGATTTGCAGAAACAGTTTGGTCACCAGGACAATTAATTTTTAACGCCACTGCTGCCATTGTATATCCAGCTGCATTAAATTTATCGGTCATCGTTTGGATATCAGCACAAGGATAATTCATGTTTATTGCTGCTTGTCTAACTGCAACTGCAGCCGTTTTTTGATTCGTTGTGCTATTGGTTAAAGCAAGTCCTTCTATAAATGCTTTGTCTGTTTTAGTTTTTCCAATTACATCATAAATTTTCATTAAAGCAGTTGCCCAAATTTGTCCGTAGGTATGAATTTCGGTATAGGTTGTAACCGTTTGCGGATAGGTTCTAGTATAATTAGTTACTCGACCACTCCACCATTCGTTATGCCCATCCCAACTAAAAACCCAATTGAAAGCTGGTTCCGCAGCGGTCCATTGGTTTAAACTTCGACTATATGAAACTGCCCAATAATCGCCGCTCCCTTCTCCAAGACCAGTAGAACTTGAAGAATGACCACCAGTTATCCAATCGTGAATACCGTGGCCCATTTCGTGTAAAATAACATCCGCATCTTCCGCATCGTCCACGCCACCCTCACCAAAAACTAAAGTACCTCCTGTATAGTAGGAGTTATCAGCACCATTATCTCCTGAAGGATCAAAAAACAATACTCCCGAATTAGTTAATGGAACACAAGGAATTCCTAAAGTGGTATTGATATATCGTAAACTTTTATCTAAATTATAAAATGCATTAGCAGCCTCAAAAGCATCATTTTCTCTATTAAATAAAAAATCTGGAGAAGATTGCGTAAACAATCCTTTGCTTGGAGCTTCTAAATCTTGAATTTCTACATACGAACTTTTTAATTTATATACACCTGCAGCCGATTCTATTTCAGGAAGCGTTACTAGAGTTCTTGCTGCATCTAAATCAGTATTGGTAGCATCATTGTTGTCTAAATAATTTCCTGCATAAGCAACATGAGCTTGAGAAAGTGGATCAGGACTATATACCATTGCTGTTCCTGTAACAAAAGAATTTGGAGAAGCAACTTTAGAACCTAAAGTTATTTTTTTAGATTTTTCCTTTTTTCCTTTTTTATGGTGGTAAACAGCAACATCTGTTTTACTAATTACAGATCCTGTTTTGGCATTAATCATAACTTCCCAACTACCAGTCATATCAAATGTGGTAGTTACCACTCTGTAAACTAACAAAGTGTTTTGGTCTTTTTTTATTATACAAAGTTTACAATCTTGATGGGTAATTGCTCCTTTAAAATTTAATGCACTATTAGAAATTAATATAGCTGCAGCATTAGTAATCGTTGGATTGGTATCAATATTGGCTATAGTAGCATCATAATTATTTGACGAATAAGCGACTTCGTTTCCTTTAGCAAAATTTACTACAATTTCAGAATCATAAATAGGAACTTCATTTAGCATTTGTTGAAAACGTAATGTTTCACCTGCTAATCCTTTTCTAACAAAAGTTAGTTTAAAAGTATGAAATGGTTGGATGTTTAATTCCTTAGCGTGTTCGCTTATCCAACTTCTAGCAGCAGGTTCTTTATCGGAAACTTGTGAATTGCCCTTTAATACTATTGCTACAAAAAACAATACTATAATTTGTAATTTTAATTTCATATAATTATCTAGTTATTAATTATCAATTGTTTACAAATAAACTGAAATTTATTGAATTTTGAAAATTATTTTAATGTAGATTTTGAATCCCTTTTTTTAGCATCTGTCCAAAGTCATACATATCTTCATAGGAAGTGTACAATGGTACTGGTGCCAAACGAATAACGTTAGGTTCCCGCCAATCCGTTATTACTCCATTTTTCATTAAATAATCAAAAAGGCTTCGGCCTTCTCCATGGAGGAAAACAGATAATTGACAGGCTCTTTCTTCTGGATTGGAAGGGGTGATTATTTCGAAAGTGCTATCTACTTCTTTATCTATTTCTTGTAAGATAAATTCTAAATAAGAAGTGATTTTATTTCTTTTTTGGATGAGTTTTTCCATGCCTACTTTAGCAAACATATCTACGGATGCTAAATAAGGGGCAAGGGATAGAATTGGAAGGTTGCTTATTTGCCAACCATCGGCTCCATGAACGGGATCGAAGTTAGGTTCCATCTTGAAACGTCGTTCTTTATTGTGTCCCCACCAACCTGCAAAACGGGGCAAATTGGTATGGTGGTGTTTTTCATGAACAAAACAACCAGAAGCATTCCCTGGCCCGGAGTTCATGTATTTGTAGGAACACCAAGCGGCAAAATCTACATTCCAATTGTGGAGTTCTAGTGAGATATTTCCTGCGGCATGTGCTAGATCGAAACCTACATAGGCTCCAGCTTTATGACCTGCTTCGGTTATGGTTTTCATATCAAAAACTTGTCCGGTGTAATAGTTCACTCCGCCAAATAAGACTAATGCTAATTCGTCTCCAACCTCTTCTATTTTAGTAAGTATGTCTTCTAAACGAATGTTGTGTTCGCCGTCACGACGTTTTATTTCTATAATGGCATCACTAGGATCTAAACCATGGTGGTTGACTTGCGATTGGAACATGTATTGGTCGGAAGGGAAAGCTTTTTCTTCGCAAATGATTTTATATCGTGATGCAGTTGGGCGATAGAATGAAACCATTAACAAATGTAGGTTTACAGTTAAGGTATTCATTACCGCAACTTCGGAAGGCTTTGCGCCAACTATTTTACTTAGCGGATTTGCGAATCGTTCTTGGTAATCCCACCAAGGTTTTTCTGCGTAAAAATGTCCTTCTACTGCAAGATTGGCCCAGTCGTTCATTACTTCGTCTACATAGGATTTTGTTCTTTTGGGTTGTAATCCTAAGGAATTTCCGGTAAAGTAGATTACGTTTTTGCCGTTGTGTTGCGGAAAAATAAACTCGTCTCTATAGGATTTTAATTCGTCTTGTGCGTCAAGACTTTGTGCATATTCGCGGGTGTTTTGAAAAGTCATTTTTTTATTTTTTTGTTCGGTCAAGTTGTGACTTGTTCGAACCTTAGTCTGTATTGTGGTGTAAATGTAAAGAAAAATAATAATGTTACAAAGGGTTGCGAGTTTCAAGTTACAGGGTGTGGTGGAAAATTTTATTTTTAGGAACAATGCTAGCCGCTTAGCCCCGATTGCAGTGGAAATCCTTTTCAAACCTGACAGGTTTCTAAAACCTGTCAGGTTTGAAAAGATTGCAACGGAAAGCGGGAATTGTATTTACTAAAATGCGCATGCCATTCGCTTCTCTTAAAAAAGGGCAACTAATAAAATAACTAATAGCTTGAAAAAACCCGTTAGGAACAAAAAAATCTCACCATTGCTGATGAGATTTTTCTTGATTTTGTTTTTAAAGGAATTATATGATTAGCATGGCGTCACCATAAGAATAGAATTTGTATTCTTCTTTGATTGCTTCTTCGTAGGCTTTTTTCATTAAATCGTGACCACAAAATGCCGAAATCATCATTAATAATGTTGATTTTGGGGTGTGGAAATTGGTAATCATAGCATCGGCAAGACTGAAATCGTATGGAGGGAATATGAATTTATTGGTCCATCCTTCAAACGGATTTAGGGTGCGTTGGGAGGAAACGGAACTTTCTATGGCACGCATAGAGGTGGTTCCTACTACACAGATTTTCTTTTTGTTTGCTTTGGCACTGTTTACAATGTCACACGCTTTTTGGTTGATTTTCAATTCTTCAGAATCCATTTTGTGTTTGGATAAATCTTCTACTTCAACTGGATTGAAAGTTCCTAAACCTACGTGAAGGGTAACTTCAGCAAATTCAACTCCTTTTATCTCCAATCGTTTTAAAAGGTGTTTAGAGAAGTGTAAACCTGCAGTTGGCGCTGCTACTGCTCCTTCTTCTTTAGCGTAAATTGTTTGGTAACGCTCCGCATCTTCGGGAGTTACTTCACGATTGATGTATTTTGGGATTGGTGTTTCACCAAGTTCGGTTAACTTATTTCTAAATTCTTCATAAGAACCATCGTATAGAAAACGCAGGGTTCTTCCGCGAGAAGTGGTATTGTCAATTACCTCTGCAACTAAAGAATCGTCATCACCAAAATATAATTTATTTCCGATTCTGATTTTACGAGCTGGATCTACCAATACATCCCAAAGGCGTTGTTCTGCATTTAATTCTCTTAATAAGAAAACTTCAATACGAGCACCGGTTTTTTCTTTGTTTCCAAACATACGAGCAGGGAAAACTTTGGTATTGTTCAAAACCATTACATCGCCATCGCCAAAATAATCGATAACGTCTTTGAACATTTTGTGTTCTATAGTTCCTTTTTTTCTGTCGATAACCATTAAACGAGCTTCGTCGCGGTTCTCTGCTGGAAATTCAGCTAGTAATTCTGTTGGAAGATTGAATTGAAAATGAGATAATTTCATTTAAAAAGAGTTTAAGGTTTAAAAGTTTAAAGTTTATGGTTGTTTGCCATAAACATTTAAATTCAGTCGGCAAATATACGATTCTGGGATAGGCGTTGTCAAGTGTTTTGCAGTTTATTTTTATTTAAGTTGCTTAGGTACTGAGTTACTTAGGCTCTAGGTTTACTTAAAGTTCTGAAATCTGGAAGCCTATGGTTTTTATATCGTTCCAAAAGGTTGGGTAGGATTTAGAAACTACTTCTGCTTCTTCTATAACTAGGGAGATTTTTAATGCTAAAGGAGCAAATGCCATAGCCATTCGGTGGTCTTGGTAGGTAGCAATTGTTATGTTTTTTACAAAGACAAAATTAGAATTCGTTGGTTGTAAAGTAAGGCTATCGTTGGTGATAGAAATTGAGGCTCCAAGTTTAGTAAGTTCGGTTTTTAGCGCTTCTAGCCGGTCGGTTTCTTTAATTTTTAAGGTGTGTAATCCTGTTAAATGACAACCAATTCCTAATCCGAAACAAGTTACGGCAATGGTTTGGGCGATGTCGGGGGAGTTGTTTAGTTGAAAGTTTAAAGTTTCAGGTTTTAAGTTTAAAGTTTTAGAAATTGTAATAGAATTATTGTTATTAAAAGTTGTTTCAACGCCAAAGTCTTTATAGATTTCTACTAAAGCAGCATCTCCTTGCAAACTATTTTGTTTGTAACTAGAAAGGGTTATTTGAGCGCCAATATCGGACAGGGCAATAATAGAATAATAATAGGATGCTGAAGACCAATCGGATTCGATAAGCCCCCTAACCCCCGAAGGGGAAATTGATTCTAAATGACTTATTTTGATAGTATTATTTTCAAATGAAGTTGTTACTCCAATTTCGTTTAGCAATGCCAATGTCATTTGAATATAAGGCAAAGATGTTATTGCTCCTTTAAGGGTTAATTCTAATCCGTTTTCGAGTTTCGGAGCAATCAATAATAATGCCGAAATAAATTGGCTGCTCACATTTGCAGCAAGAGAAACTTTGTTTTGGGTTAGTTTCTTTCCTGTAATTTGAATAGGAGGGAATCCTTCGTTTTCCATGTAAGATATTTCGGCTCCGAGTTGTTTTAATGCATCTACTAAAATTTTAATAGGACGTTCTTTCATTCGTGAAGAACCTGTTAAAACCACTTCTGAACCTTCTTGAATAGCAAAATAGGCAGTTAGAAAACGCATTGCAGTTCCTGCATGGTGGATGTTAATAGTTTGTAGTTTGTAGGATGTAGGATGAAGATTTAATGCGTTCACCATCACTTCAGAATCGTCTGAATTGGAGGCGTTTTCTAAAGTTAGATTAGGATATAAAGCTTGCAACAACAACAATCTATTGGTTTCCGATTTGGAGCCAGTGATTGAGATGGTTAATTGTTGCTGGTTGTTGGTTGCTTGTTGAAGGTTTAAATCCAATTTTTTAAAGTCTTAATTCTTAATACTTAATACTCTTATCTTAATACTACTTTAATTTTTCATTGTTTTGATGTCGATCGTGGTCGCGATTGGTTTTTAAATCTAGTTTTTTGTTGAATGCTTCTTGAAGGTCTATTCCGGTTTGGTTTGCTAAACACAATACAACAAAAACCACATCGGCAAGTTCTTCACCAAGGTCTTTGTTTTTATCGGATTCTTTTTCGGATTGTTCACCATAACGTCTTGCTATGATGCGGGCTACTTCGCCTACTTCTTCGGTAAGTTGTGCCATATTGGTAAGCTCGTTAAAATAACGAACACCATGGTTTTTAATCCAATTATCTACTTCGAGTTGGGAGTTTTTTAGGTTCATAATTATTCTTTATTTTTAGTATTCATTACTATAGTCACTGGACCATCGTTTAAAAGTAAAACTTTCATATCGGCACCAAACTTTCCTGTTTGTACTTTTTTATCTATTTCAGATTCCATTTCAGAAACGAATTTCTCGTAAAGCGGGATTGCAATATCTGGTTTTGCTGCTTTTATATAAGAAGGCCTGTTGCCTTTTTTAGTAGAAGCATGGAGCGTAAATTGACTTACTACAATTATATCGCCATTGCAATCTTTAACCGAAAGATTCATGATACTATTTTGATCTTCAAATATTCGAAGATTGGCAATTTTAGAAGTCAGCCAAAGGATATCTTCTTGCGTGTCGGCATCTTCAATTCCAACAAGAACTAGTAACCCTTTTTGAATTTCGGCCACTATTTTAGAATCTATTGTTACAGATGCTTGAGAAACTCTTTGAATTACTGCTTTCATTATAATTAATCTTTTAAAGGCGATAATCAATATTTAATTCAGACGCGATAAATCAACTTAATATTCAGACGCGATAAATCAACTTAATATTCAGACGCGATAAATCAACTTAACATTCAGACGCGATAAATCAACTTAATATTCAGACGCAATAAATCAACTTAATATTCAGACGCGATAAATCAACTTAATATTCAGACGCGATAAATCGCGTCTCTACTTATTTCTGGTTTCGTCGCTTGCAATTCTATCATCATTGTAAATATCGGTACGATAATTTTCATCATCGCCTTCGAGGATTTTTAAATAACTATTGTAACGAGTCCAAGAAATTTTATCTTCTTCTAATGCTTTTTTGATGGCGCAATGGGGCTCTTCTTTGTGTAAACAATTATTAAATTTACATTGATCTTTCAATTTGAAAAACTCCGGGAAATAGCCACTTATTTCTTCTTTTTCCATATCTACAATTCCGAAACCTTTGATTCCTGGGGTATCTATGATTTTGGCTCCAAACGATAAATCGTACATTTCAGCAAAAGTGGTGGTATGTTGTCCTTGTTTACTTTGTTCGGATATGGTTTTGGTTTTTAGATGCAAACTAGGCTCTAAAGCATTTACCAAAGTAGATTTTCCTACTCCAGAATGTCCAGAAAACATAGTGATTTTATCCTTCATGAGTCCTTTCAATTCTTCTACTCCTTTATTTTTGGTAGAGGAAACTCTAAGACATTGGTAACCAATTTCCTGATAAACGTGCTGCATGTATAATTGTTCATCTAAGGTTGCTCCTTCAAGGGTGTCTATTTTATTGAAAACTAATATAGTAGTAATACCATAAGCCTCTGCAGTAACCAAAAACCGATCTATAAAATTGAAGGTTGTTGGGGGGTTGTCTATCGTAATTAAAAGAAAAACGTAATCTAAATTGGATGCAATAATGTGCATTTGATGCGACAAATTCACCGATTTCCGAACGATATAGTTTTTTCTGTCGTGAATATGGTGTATGGTTCCTGTAGTAACATCGGAAGTTTCGTCTAATTCATAATCTACCATATCGCCAACCGCAATTGGATTGGTGCTTTTGATGCCTTTAATTCGGAATTTCCCTTTGATACGACATTCCATAAAAACGCCTTCTTCCGATTTCACGGTGTACCAACTTCCAGTAGATTTATAAACAAGTCCGGTCATATTTTGGTTCTGGGTATTAGGTTTTAGGTCTTGGTTTTTAGGTATTAGTTTGGAGTCTTGCAAATATAGATAAAACTAATTTTAAATTATTATCCTTTGACCCAAAACCTATTACCCAGAACCTAGAACCCAAAACCTAGAACCCAATTAGGAATTAAATATTTTTTCTTGATGTGAAATACTTTCTTGATGGATTGCTTTAAAAAATTGCACAATAAATTCTTCGCTTAGTCCTTTTTGACTTCCATCGGCAATCATTTTATCTAAAACTTCGTTCCAACGTTTGTTTTGTAAAACGGCAACATTTTTTTCTTTTTTCAAGGCTCCAATACTAGCTGCAACTTTCATTCTTTTGCCAATTACCTCTAATAATTTAGTGTCAAATTCATCAATTTTTCCTCGAAGTTGATTCAGTTGTTGTTGGTAATCATCGGCTTCATCAGTTGTATTTCGGATGGTTAAATCGGAAATTATTTTTTTTAATTGCGTAGGTGTTACTTGTTGCGCAGCATCGCTCCAAGCATTGCCTGGATCGATATGGGTTTCGATAATCATTCCATCGTAATTCAAATCGAGTGCTTCTTGCGTTACTTGAAAAATCATATCGCGATTTCCAGTAATGTGCGACGGATCTATAATTAATGGCAAATCGGGAAATTTATGTTGGAAATCAATCGCTATTTGCCATTCGGGATTGTTTCTGTATTTTGTTTTTTCATAAGTAGAAAACCCTCTGTGGATGATGCCTAATTTCTTAATTCCGGCATTATACAAGCGTTCTACCCCACCAATCCACAAAGCCAAATCGGGATTTACGGGGTTTTTTACCAAAACAATTTTGTTGGTATTTTGCAACGCATCGGCAATTTCTTGCACTGCAAATGGGTTAACGGTGGTTCTTGCTCCAATCCAAAGCACATCTATATCATGTTCTAACGCAAGTTTCACGTGAGCTGCATTGGCAACTTCCACTGCCATAAGCAATCCGGTTTCGGCTTTGGCTTTTTGCAACCATTTCAATCCGATTTCACCAACACCTTCAAATCCTCCTGGTCGTGTTCTTGGTTTCCAAATTCCTGCACGAAAAATCGACACTTTAGAATCTTTTAATTCGTGTGCAATTTTCAATACTTGTTCTTCTGTCTCGGCACTGCAAGGTCCCGCAATTACTATTGGATGTGGCAAATGGAAATCATTTAACCAAGTTCGCATTTCTTTGTTGTTTTCCATGTTTTTCTTTTTGAGAAAATAGAGAATAGAATAAAGAAAATAGACTTTGAAAATATCTATATTCTTTCCTCTTTTTTCTATGTTCTATTTCAGTATTTCTTTAATTCTATTTGTGTTTTGCATTTCGTGGTACACTTCTTCGTATTTATCTTTTTCCAATAATTCTTTAAAATGGGTTAAATTCAAAATATATTCTTCTAATGCGTTTACCACTTCTTTTTTATTTTGTTTAAAAATGGGTGTCCACATTGCTGGGGAACTTTTGGCTAAACGAACCGTACTTTCAAATCCAGAACCAGCCATGTCAAAAATATCTTGTTCGTCTTTTTCTTTTTCGATCACGGTTTTTCCTAACATGAACGAACTTATGTGCGATAAATGGGAAACATATGCGATATGTTTATCATGCGATTTTGAATCCATATACCGAATTCGCATTCCCATTTTATGAAATAAATCCAATGCTTTTTCCTGCAATTTGAAGGTTGTTTTTTCAACTTCACAAATGATATTTGTTTTTCCTTCAAATAATCCTTTTACTGCAGATTTTGGGCCTGAAAATTCGGTTCCTGCAATCGGATGGCATGCTAAGAAATTCCTTCTATTTTTATGCTTTTCGATTGCTTCACAAATTGGAAATTTGGTAGAACCTACATCAAAAACCAAAGTTTGCTCTCCAATTTTATCTAAAATTTGAGGCAAAATTACTAAACCTACATCAACTGGCACAGAAACAAGTACCAAATCTGCGTTAATTAAATCGTTTTCCGTCGCTTTTTGGTTGATAATTCCAAGTTGTAAGGCTTCTTCGAGATTTTTTTCATTGGCATCCATCCCGAAAATTGTGGCGTTATTATAAATACCTTTTATGTCTAATGCCATGGATCCGCCTATTAATCCTATTCCGATAATAATTATATTCATTTTTTTTATATTTTTCAATGTCAATATCAAAATTCAATATCAAAATTTAATATCAAAATTTAATATCAAAATTCAATATAGTGATTGAATTTTGATATTGCCATTGATATTTAACAAAATCTTTTTATTGCTTCTAAAATATTTTCTTCTTTTACGCATAATGAATATCTTATGTATCCTTCACCATTACTACCAAAAAGGGTTCCAGGTGTTAGGAAAATATGCTTTTCCAACAATAATTTGTCTATAAATTCTTCGGATTCTATTCCGATAGGAAGTTTTGCCCAAACGAATAATCCGACGGAATTTCTATCGAAAGTGCAATTCATTTTTTCGGCTAATTGAAAAATTAAATTGCGCCTTTTTGAATATATTTCATTTTGATTTTCAAACCAATCTTTGCCCAATTTTAAGGCAGCAATAGAGCCTTTTTGAATTCCGTAAAACATGCCGCTGTCCATATTGCTTTTTACTTTTAGAATAGCATCTATAAAAGTTGCATTTCCAGAAACCATCCCCACGCGCCATCCTGCCATATTGTAGGTTTTACTAAGCGAATTCAACTCTAGAGCAATTCCTTTTGCTCCGTCAATTTGTAAAATTGACAACGGATTTTGGTTTAAAATAAAACTATACGGATTGTCATTTACAATCAAAATGTGATGTTTTTTCCCAAAGTCAATTAACTTTTGATACAACTCCAAAGTTCCGTTGGCACCTGTTGGCATGTGCGGATAGGAAACCCACATCAACTTCACTTTGGATAAATCTAAGGATTCAAGTTTTTCAAAATCGGGTTGCCAATTAGTGTCTTCATTTAAATCATAATAAACTGCTTTGGCTTGCACCAATTCGGTTACCGAAGCATACGTTGGATATCCCGGATTTGGAATCAAAACTTCGTCACCTTCGTTTAAAAAAGCCAACGAGATGTGCATAATTCCTTCTTTAGATCCCATTAATGGCAAAATTTCCGAATTGAAATCTAAATCAACATTGAAATTGGTTTTATAAAAATTTGCAAATCCTTGTCGCAATTCGGGCAGACCTTGATAACTTTGGTATTCGTGGGCTTTTTCGTCTAACAGACTTTTTTGAATTGCTTCAATAACCGAAACATGCGGAGCCAAATCGGGACTTCCAATACCCATATTAATAATAGATTTTCCTTCCTGAAGTAACTGACGGACTTCTTTCAACTTTCGGGAGAAGTAGTATTCTTGAACGCTCTCTAATCTTTTTGCTGTTGTAACCATATTTTTTTTGACACGAATTGCACTAATTATCACTAATTCCTTCTTTTGAAAAATTTCACAAATTAAAATCTACGATTTTGTAACTTTTATTTTGCCACAGATTAAACGGATTATACAGATTTTTCACGGATTGATTTTTGAAATTGCTATTGTTATTGTTATTGAATTTTGCTATTGCTTTTGGTTCCTGTATTCTCCTAAAACCTTGAAATGATTGGTCATTAGTTGTAAAATCCTGGTTGCTTTTTCATAATGTTTGTATTTTTCAAAAACCACATCTACAAAAAAGGAATATTGAAAAGGTGTTTCAATAATGGGCATCGATTGGATTTTGGTTAAATTCAATTTGCAATTGGTCATTACATTTAAAACCGTAGCCAAACTTCCTGGTGTATCGTCTAATTCAAATTTTATAGAGGCCTTGTTAATTTGGTCATTTGAAACTTTGCTTTCTTCTTTACTAATAATAAAAAAGCGCGTCATGTTGTTATTTACCGTTTGAATTTCGGGTGCAATTATATTTAAATCGTATAAATCTGCAGCAACTTTACTTCCTATGGCGGCAATGCTTTTTAATTGATTTTGATGAATTGTTCTAGCAGTTTCGGCTGTGTCTTTGTCTTCTACTAATTTTAGATGCGGATATTTTTTCAAAAAATCCATGCACTGCAACAATGCCATTGGATGGGAATGTACTTCTTGAATATCTTCTAACTTTTGGTCTTTTAGAACCATTAAATTCTGAATAATATCCAAATAATATTCGCCAATGATGTGCAAATTATTATTATCAATCAAGGCATAATTAGGAATAATAGAACCCGCAATAGAATTCTCAATTGCCATCACCCCAAATTGCGATTGGTTATTTAACAGACTATCTACAAGTGTTTCAAAGGATAAACACTCATGCAATAGAACATTTTCTTGAAAATATTCCAAGGCGACTTGATGGTGAAAAGACCCTTGAATTCCCTGTATGGCAATTTTTTCTTCCATAGTGCTCAAAAAAAAATCCCGATTTGCATCGGGATTCGTATATCTATGTTTTAAATTTTTATTTTTTTACATAACGCAATACCATTCCCTTTTTCTGTACGAAGAAGAAATAAAAGAAATAACTAAAATAGATTTTCAATATTGTGTTCATAGTTGTTTTATGTTTTGCTAAAGTAACAATAAATGTTAAACTATTACAGAAAATTCAAAAAAAATTACGCAAACGTTTTAGTGAAATCATAAAAACTGTTTTTCTTCGTTATTAGTTTTGATCCATTTTAGATTTCCTTTATTAATTATTACATTTGCTTCAAATATCAAGTTATGTCTATAGAAGTTCAAAACATTTCCAAAAGTTATGGTGCTCAAAAAGCGCTAGACAACGTTTCGTTTTCGGTAAAAAAAGGGGAAATTGTTGGTTTTCTTGGCCCGAATGGCGCTGGAAAATCTACTTTGATGAAAATTTTGACTACTTATATTAATGCCGATGAAGGTACTGCCTCAGTAAATGGTAATGATGTAAATGAAAATCAAAAAGCGGTGCAACTTTCGGTTGGGTATTTGGCAGAGCACAATCCGTTGTATTTAGATTTATATGTTCGGGAATATTTGGCTTTTAATGCCGATGTGTATAAAGTGGCTAAATCTCGAATTGAAGAAGTAATTAAATTGACGGGATTAACTTCGGAAAGTCATAAAAAGATAGGTGAATTATCTAAAGGGTACCGGCAAAGGGTGGGTTTGGCAACGGCATTATTACACAATCCAGATGTTTTGATTTTGGATGAACCTACCACAGGATTGGATCCAAATCAATTGGTGGAGATTAGGAATGTGATTAAAAATGTTGGCAAAAACAAAACGGTTTTTCTTTCTACGCACATCATGCAGGAAGTTGAAGCAATTTGCGATAGAGTAATAATCATCAATAATGGGAAAATAGTTACGGATAAAAAATTAGATAAATTAGTTTCTGAAATTAAGGAACAAGTTATTGAAGTGGAATTAGATAAAATAATTGACGAAGCCTTATTTTTAAAATTATCGGAATTAAAATCTTACAAAAACACCCACGATAAAGTTTGGGAATTGACTTTTGAAACGGAGAACGACTGCCGTTCTTCGGTATTTGATTTTGCTCAAGAAAACGGATTGAAAACGTTACAACTGAACTTGAAAAGCAAAAATTTGGAAGAGATTTTTAGAGAAAAAACGTCTGAAAAAGTATAGAAGTACAAGGTGCGAAGTTTAGTACATTGTTTAAGGTTTATCATTCTTGTTCAAGAATTATGATTAGTAATCGGATATTTCACAAAAGAAAGTTTCTTTTTTAGCCCGGATAGAAGTGTAAAGCTTTTTGAAATGGAAAGCGAATTTTTTGTTGCTAGAAAAAAGCGACCATCGGAAGCTGTTTTTTAGCTTACAAAAATAGCTTGACATGAAAAAACTTGTAACGAATAGCCGGAAACCGCCTTACTAAAATACCTAATGTTTTGCTACTAATTTCTTGACCCCTTAAATGGCAATAGATAAACTTATTCTATTATATTTGTGCCACTAAAATTTTAGGATGGGAAGGTTTTATTTAATACTATTTTTGTTTTCATTGACTGTTTTTGCACAGAAAAACAGTGATACTAACGCGCTAGAAGTTTCGTTTTTGCACGGAAATGTTATTCCGCACACCAAAGATTTATACCATTTACAGGGGCATGCCGACGGGTTGATGCTTAGTTTTATTAAGCAAACACACGGAGAAGACGAATGGCATTCGGCGTATCGTTTTCCAGATTACGGGGTGTATTTAGAGTATCAAAATTTCAATAATGATTTTCTTGGAAAGGTTTATGCGGCCGGGGTATTATATAATTTTTATTTTTTTAATAGAAGTTTGGAACTAAAAATTGCGCAGGGGGTTGGTTATGCCACTAATCCGTATGATAAGATAGAGAATAGTAAAAACAAGGCTTTTGGATCGACTTTGATGGCTAACACCATTTTTGGGTTGTTTTACAAAAAAGAGTATCTTATAGATAAATTAGGCCTTCAGGCTGGGTTTCTTTTTACACATTTTTCAAATGGTAGAACCAAATCCCCCAACAGTGGTATCAATTCTTTTTTGGTGAATGTTGGCGTTAATTATGATTTTTCAAACAATCCCTCTAGGACATTAGACACCGTTGCGGTTAAGAAAGACTATAGCGAACCACTAAAATATAATTTTGTTTTGCGCAGTGGCTATAATGAAAGTCCTGTTATTGGTAGTGGGCAACATCCATTTTATCATGCTTCTTTTTTTGTAGACAAACGGTTTAACCGAAAAAGTGCTTTGCAATTGGGAACGGAACTTTTCTTGACTAATTCCATTAAAGATTATATTAAATATAAGTCAATTGCTTATCCTGAATTGAACATCGACCCCAACACCGACTTTAAAAGAGTTGGTTTATTTGTTGGATATGAATTGTTTGTAAATAAAATTTCATTGGAAGCACAAGTTGGATATTATGTTTACCGACCTTTTATAGATGACATTGCAGTTTATGATAGAATAGGATTTAAATACCATTTCAATCCAAAAATATTTACTAGTTTTTCTGTAAAAACACATATGTTTTTCGCTGAAGCTTTGGAGTTTGGTGTTGGTGTAAGATTATAAAATATGAAAAAAACATTCCTTTTACTAAGTTTTTTATTGGTTTTCATTTCCTGCGAAAAGCCGAGTGAATGCTATGAAAGCACCGGAGAAATGGTAACTAGAACGATTCCTGTAAATCCATTTTCAAGAATTAAAGTGTATCGAGGTATTGCCGTAGTGATTATGCAAGGTTCAGAATATAAGGTTGAAATTAAATCGGGGAGTAACTTGATTGATAATGTTTCGGTAACTCAAAATGATAATCAATTGGTCTTTACGGACAATACTACTTGTAATTGGTTGCGCGAATATGGGCAAACGACAGCTTACGTCACCACGCCAAACCTAGAAGAAATTTATTCTAAAACCGAAAGAAATATCAGTTCCAACGGGGTATTAAGCTTTCCTAAATTAAAACTTTTTGCTTTAGATAAAAATGCAGATGGTGAGGATGCAGCAGGAACAGGAGATTTTTATCTGGCTATTAACAATTCGCAACTGGTGATAGAAAATAACAATGTCTCTAGATATTTTATTTCTGGAACAACAAATTCAGCGATTTTCAATTTTTGGGCTGGTGATGGACGTATTGATGCATCGGATTTAATTATACAAAATATGAATGTGTACCATCGAGGATCTAACGACATGATTGTTCGTCCAATTCAAAGCATCACCGGAAAAATGGTGAGCACTGGAGATATTATTCTAAAAAACAACCCACCAATTGTTGATGTACAGCAATTGTATCAGGGGCATGTAATTTATAATTAGTAGCTAAGCTAGACAAAAAAGACCTTTAAGTTTTTTAAAACCTTAAAGGTCTTTATAAAATAACAATGGATATTAAAAAACCGCAGTTGCAATCTCTTTGATATTCTCGGCTTTTCCCATGGAGTAATAATGTAAAACAGGAATTCCAGCTGCAACTAATTCTTTACTTTGCTCGATGCTCCATTCAATTCCAATTTGTTTAACATGGTCATTATCTTTAGCTTTTACCACTGCCATAATTAAATCATCGGGCATTTCTATACTAAATCTATGCGGAATTAAATTTAGTTGTTTTTTGGTTGCGATAGGTTTTAATCCCGGAATAATTGGAACCGTTATTCCAGCAGCACGGCATTTTGCAACAAAATCGAAGAATTTTTTATTATCAAAAAACATTTGTGTGATAATATATTCTGCACCATTTCTGATTTTTTCTTTCAAAAAATGAATATCACTATCCAAACTTGGTGCTTCCATGTGCTTTTCTGGATATCCAGCAACGCCAATACAAAAATTGGTTTTGGCAGAATTTTTCAAATCTTCATCTAAATAAATTCCGTTATTTAAATTATTAATTTGTAAAACCAAATCGGAAGCAAATTCGTTTCCTTCTTTTTCGGGTTTGAAATAAGTTTCGTTTTTCAAAGCATCCCCACGAAGAGCAACAACATTGTCAATGCCTAGAAAATCTAAATCGATTAACAAATTTTCGGTATCTTCTTTGGTGAAACCGCCACACAAAATATGTGGGATAGCATCTACATTATATTTATTTTGAATTGCAGCACAAATTCCAACCGTTCCCGGACGTTTTTTTACAATTTTCTTTTGTAATAAACCGCTTGGTAATTCTTTAAATTCGTATTCTTCCCGATGATAGGTAACATCAATAAACGGAGGATTAAATTCCATCAACGGATCGATACTATCAAAAATGGATTGTATGTTTTGCCCTTTTAAAGGTGGTAAAATTTCGAAAGAAAATAATGGTTTTCCTTGTGCGTTTTCTATTTGTTGTGTTACTTTCATGATCAGCCCCCTAACCCCCGAAGGGGGAATTCCTATTAGGGGTTAATAGGATTTTATATTCTTAGTTATTGCAAAAGATTTTTAATTTCTACTTTCAATTTGAGGTTCCCCTCCTTCAGAGGGGTTAGGGGAGGCTTATATTTGGACTAAGCCATTTGTTTGCTTTTTCGGTGGAAATTCCTCTTCGTTTGGCGTAATCAATTACTTGATCTTCTTTTATTTTTCCGAGTCCGAAATACTTGCTTTCTGGATTTGCAAAATAGTAACCCGATACCGAGGATGCTGGCCACATCGCCATACTTTCGGTTAATCGTACGCCTATTTCTTGTTCTACGTTTAGCAACTTCCAAATAGTTGGTTTTTCTAAATGGTCTGGGCATGCGGGATAACCCGGTGCAGGTCGAATTCCTTTATATTCTTCGGATATTAAATCTTGATTGGATAAGTTTTCATCGGATGCATATCCCCAAATTTCTTTTCGAACTTTTAAATGCAAATATTCTGCAAAGGCTTCGGCCAATCTATCACCTAATGCTTTTACTAAAATGGAATTATAATCGTCTAATTGTTTTTCAAATTCGGTTGCTTTTTCTTCTACTCTAAATCCCGTAGTAACACAAAAACAACCAATGTAATCTTGCTTTCCAGAATCTTTTGGCGCAATAAAATCAGCCAAAGCGATGTTTGGAGCGCCAGCAGTTTTTACACTCTGTTGACGAAGTGTCAAAAAAGCCCCCCCCGCCCCCGAAGGGGGAGCTACCAAGTTTGTCGATAATTCTTTGCGAATAGATTCCGCAGAATTTAATATATCATTCACTATTTGTCGATTTGAATATCTAACAATTCTAAAACCTTTAGACTCTAACCATTCTGTTCTTTTTTTATCATGTTCTATTTGTTCTGGTTGATTATGAATAGACCCATCCACTTCAATTATTAATCTTTTTTCTAAACAAACAAAATCAACTATATATTCTCCAATAATGTGTTGCCGTCTAAATTTATAATTATCAATTCCTTTATTGGATAAAACATTCCAGAGCATTTTTTCGGCTTCGGTTGGACGATTTCGCATTTCTTTAGCCTTATCTTTTAATAAATCATATAACACAGGACTTGCGGTTTCCCAAGTTTGCATATCCACAAACTGAGCAGCTCCCCCTTCGGGGGTGAGGGGGGCTTGTACTTCTATGTCATCATCGTTTATAGTATTCGCAGGGAAAATCCCCAATATCCCTTTGGCAGTTAGCCATTTTTCGGAAACAATTTTTTCCAACATTTCTTTAGCATCTGCAAACAAATTAGTTGCTTGTTCGCCAACTACTTCATCAGTCAAAATTGCTGGATATTTTCCGTACAATTCCCAGGAATTAAAAAACGGAGTCCAGTCGATAAAATCTACTAATTCAAATAAATCTACTTCAACAGTTTTTGTTCCGATAAAATTTGGTTTTATCGGCGTAAAATTATTCCAATTTAATAGCAATTTATTTTTTCGTGCATCTTCTATAGAAAGGTAATTTTTATCGCGACTTCTGTTTAAATATCCTTCTCGAAGTGTGTCATATTCTTCTCGAATGCTTTTCACGTAGCCTTCTCTGGTATCAGCTTGTAATAAATTACTAGCAACTGTAACCGCTCTCGAGGCATCGTTTACGTGAACCACCGTTTGTTTGTATTCGGGTGCAATTTTCACGGCCGTATGGGCACGGGAAGTAGTTGCACCACCAATCATAATTGGAATTTTAATATTTAATTTGTCTAATTCTTTAGCTAAATAAACCATCTCGTCTAGCGATGGTGTAATCAATCCGCTAAGTCCAATAATATCTACATTATGTTCTATTGCTGCTTGGATAATTTTTTCTGGCGGAACCATAACTCCCAAATCAATAATTTCAAAGTTGTTGCATCCTAAAACTACTGCTACAATATTTTTACCGATATCGTGCACATCCCCTTTTACAGTTGCCATTAAAACTTTTCCAGCACTAGAAGATTTTCCGTCTTTTTGTGCTTCAATGTAAGGAAGTAAATAGGCTACTGCTTTTTTCATCACACGAGCTGATTTTACAACTTGCGGTAAAAACATTTTTCCGCTTCCGAATAAATCTCCCACTACATTCATTCCTGCCATTAGGTTTATTTCAATAACTTCAATGGCTTTGCGGGCTTCTAATCGTGCTTCCTCGACATCCAATTCAATAAATTCGTCAATTCCTTTTACTAACGAATGGGTTAGTCGTTCTTGAATTGGATAGTTTCTCCATTCTTGAATTGCTTTTTCATTTACTTTGAAATCCCCTTTAAAAGTTTCTGCTAAATCTAATAATCTTTCGGT
>CANGCT010000041.1 GCA_947452415.1 Flavobacteriaceae bacterium | reverse complement strand
AAGCACAAAATGAACACTGAACACTGAACACTAAAAAATGAGCGGCATATACATTCACATCCCATTCTGCAAGCAAGCGTGTCACTATTGCGACTTTCATTTTTCTACTTCCATGAAGAAGAAAGACGAGATGGTTTTGGCATTGGCTAAAGAAATTGAAATGCGCAAAAGTGAGTTTGAAGATGAGGTTGTAGAAACTATTTATTTTGGAGGGGGAACACCGAGCAGATTGCAAATTACAGATTTGAGATTGCAGTTGGATTCGATTTATGAAAATTATACTGTTGCTCAAAATCCTGAAATCACCCTCGAAGCCAATCCAGATGATTTATCGAATGACTATTTGATGGGACTTTCAAAAATTGGAATTAACCGATTAAGCATCGGAATTCAATCTTTTTTTGAAGACGATTTAAAGAGGATGAATCGAGCGCATAATTCGGCGGAAGCCAAAGAATGTTTGCAAGAAGCAACTAAATATTTTGACAATATTTCCGTCGATTTGATTTATGGAATCCCCGGAATGAGCAATGAAAAATGGTTGAAAAATATAGAAATGGCGTTGTCTTTTAATATTCCGCATATTTCCAGTTATGCTTTAACTGTCGAACCTAAAACGGCTTTACATTCGTTTATCCAAAAAGGAATTATCCCACAACCGGAGGAGGATGTGGCGCAAGAACATTTCCAAATTTTGTTAGATAAACTAGCCGAAAATGATTTCATTCATTATGAATTATCCAATTTCGGAAAAGAAAATTATTTTTCAAAAAACAATTCGAGTTATTGGTTGGGTAAAAAATACATCGGAATTGGACCTTCTGCACACAGTTACGATGGAGAAAAACGAGGTTGGAATGTGTCGAATAATGCTTTGTATTTAAAATCAATATCCGAAAACAAAGTTCCAATTGAAACCGAAACGCTTACTAAAACCGATAGATATAACGAATACATCATGACTGGTTTACGGACTATTTGGGGAGTTTCTTTGGATAGAATTGCTACCGAATTTGGAAATACTTATTTGGATTATTTAAATAAACAATCTCAAAAATATCTAGAAGATAATTTACTTTTTGTGGATGAAAATATTTTGCGAACCACTAAAAAGGGTAAATTTTTATCCGATGGAATTGCAAGTGATTTGTTTTTGTTAAATTTGGAGTAAATTGGACGCAGATAAAAAATCCGCGTTAGAATATCCGTTAAATCCGCGTGCCATTACTCATTCTAAATTGGATGCAGATAAAACGGATGCAAGCAACGCTGATAAAAAAATCCATTATGATTGCAATAATAAACAACCAATTCGAAATCGACCTATCAAAACCCATTGATATTTCCATTCCATTAACTAATACTGATGCAAATCCAATTGCTTGGTATATTGAAAAACCCGAAATAGAACCTGTGGTTTTTGGTGATTGGATAGGAAAAGTATCCAAAGGCAGTTCGACCAATTTCAATAACATTTTCTTCAATCCTCATGGTCACGGAACACATACAGAATGTCTAGGACACATTACCCGAGAATTTTATAGCATTAATCAATGTTTGAAACAATTTTTCTTTACTGCCGAATTAATTTCCGTGGAACCAGAATCTGTTGTTGACGATTATATCATCACTAAATTTCAAATAAAAAATGCTTTAAACGGGAAAACTCCCAAAGCAATAATTATTAGAACTTTACCTAATTTAGAAAGTAAAAAGCACCGCAATTATTCCAAAACTAATCCGCCTTATTTGTCTGAAGATGCTGCAACTTTTATCCGAGAAATCGGGATCGAGCATTTGCTAATTGATTTGCCTAGCGTAGATAGGGAAGAAGACGAAGGAAAATTATTGGCACACAAAGCCTTTTGGAATGTGAAAAATGTAGATGATTTAAATGTAGACGCTCGTTTGAATTGTACCATTACCGAAATGATTTATGTTGACGATATTGTTTTGGATGGAAGTTATATTTTAAATCTTCAAATTGCTTCCTTTGAAAATGATGCTTCACCGTCTAAACCTATTATATATAAAATATGATAACTGTTTCAACAGATAAATCTAAACTAGATATTCCGTTTCTTCAAAACTTTTTGAAAAACGTTTATTGGGCTTCGGGTAGAACTATAGAGGAAGTGCAAACAACAGTGGATGCCTCTTTTTGTTTTGGAATCTATTTGGATGAAAAACAAATTGGCTTTTGCCGCGTTATTACCGATTATGTTGTTTTTGCCTATGTCATGGATGTTTTTATTGATAAAAAATACCGAGGTAAAGGCTACTCCTCTATATTGATAAATGCAATGATTACCGAACCCAAATTACAGCAAGTGAAAATTTGGCGATTAGCAACTTCCGATGCTCATTTTTTATATCAAAAATTTGGTTTTACTTGTTTAGCGCAACCAGAGAAAATGATGGAAAGAATAATTTAGTATTAAGACAAAAGTATTACGAATTAAGACAAAATGAACATTCAACAATTTTACGAATTTTGCCTTTCTAAAAAAGGAGTTACAGAACACTTTCCGTTTGATGAAGAAACTTTGGTTTTTAAAGTTGGCGGAAAAATGTTCTGTCTTACCTCACTAAATCAATGGGAAAAAGGAACTCCATCCTTAAATTTAAAATGTAATCCTGAGCGAGCCCAAGAACTTCGAGCCGAATACGAAGCCATAATTCCGGGTTGGCACATGAGTAAAGTTCATTGGAATACGGTTGCTTTTAACAGCGATGTTTCAGATAAAATGATGTGCGAACTTATAAATAATTCTTACAATTTGGTTTTTAATAGTTTGACTAAAAAAATTCAAGCTGAAATTAACGAATTAGAAAATTAGGCATTACTTTTGTTGCGACCAAAAGAATTAAAATTAAATAAAATTATGATTGACAATCTGAAGAAAATACTAAACGAAGATCAAGACCCAAAGGCTATTGAAAAAATTACTGCTAAATTGGAAAATCTTTTAATGTCTAATGAAGAAATAGGATATATTGCTGTGCAAAAAAAACCTGCCGTAACCTTGTTTCCAGATAGTATTGTGGTTACCAATAAGCGTATTGTTTTATGCAAACCTAAAAACTTAGGTTTATCAATGGAATTTATAGATTATGATTGGGATGATGTTGCAGCAAGTTTTGTTAAAGAAGGTATTCTTGGTGCCGATTATACCTTTACCACAAAATCGGATTCAACCCACACTGTAGATTATTTACCGAAAAATCAGGCGCGGAAATTATATACTTATGCAAAAGAGCAATTAGATTTGTTAAAAAATCCTAAAGCAATTGTGGTAGAAGATGCTAAAACTACTGATTTACAATCTGTTGTAGAGGGTCAAGCGGAAGAAATAGCTACAGAAGAAGTGACCAATTTTGCCGAAATTCTTCCAGCTACTACTTATACATCCTATGAAGATAGTAAAATAGAAATAGCTTCTGGAGAAAGAAAACTGAATGAATTAACGCAAGACGAATTATTTGAAAAATTGCAAAATTATAAGAAACTTCTTGATAATGGTTTGATTATGCAAGGAGAGTACGATAATTATAAAAAAGAAATTTTGATGTATATGTAATTTTATTTACATTATTAAAAAAAATACCTCTGATATTCAGGGGTATTTTTTTTCCTACAAAAAGTAAGGATAAATATATTTTTCATCTACAATAAAAGCTTTTTTAACGATTATACTAATTACTAATGAAATTAATAAAAATATTTTGCAATATTTGGTTTATATTTTAAATACCAAAGACTAATGATTAAGTTGTTAAACATTCTTTTCGTAGAAGATGACGCAATTGAAGTGATGATGTTCAATAGGGTTGTGCAAAAAACAGGTTTCAATCACCGATTAATAGAAGCTAATAATGGAGAAGAAGCTTTGTCAATTTTAAGAGCAAAAGATGTTATACCTGATATTATTCTTTTAGATTTAAATATGCCAAAACTTAATGGTATTGAGTTTTTAAAAATAATTAAAAATGATGAAGAATTAAATCATATTCCAACTATCATTTTTACTACTTCAAATAATCATAGAGATATTTTTAAATGTTATAAAATAGGCATTGCAGGATATATTATTAAGCCATTAAAATATGATGATTATCTTGTTTTGGTTAAAAAAACTTTAGACTATTGGTCTTGTAATGAGCTAATGTAGTTAGAATGATGAAAGATTTACAAAATCAATTTAATCCAACAAGTAATAGCACCTACTTTCCATTTTACATTATAATGGATAAGGATTTTAATGTTATTTTTTTTTCGAATGGACTATCAAGCTTAATTCCACAGCTAAAAAACAACTCTTCCTTTTTTGATTTTTTTAGTATTCAATCAACTAATTTTAGTATTAATAATTTAGACGAGGTAAAAAATATTTTTTCTAAAATACTGGCTATTAAAGTTCTAAAAAACAAATCTTTACAAATAAGCGGTCAATTTAATGATTATAACGATTTATTGCTTTTTGTAGGTGCTCCTACAATTTGGTTTGAAGAAAATAAAACTTCTGCTTTTGATTCGATTTTTTTTGAAAATATCTTTTCAGAAATTAAAATAGAAAGAGGAGAATTAGTACACCACCAAGATTTTAAAGAATTAGTTAAGAAAATTGAACATTCAGAAGGGGTTTTCAATCGAGGTGAAGAAAGATTAAAAGAACTTTCATTAGAAACAAATAGTGATTCTAGTGCTATTATATTAACAGATTCTAACGGATGTATTTTCTGGAGTAATGATGCCTATATGCGTCTAACTAAATTTGAAAATTCAGAAATACTAAACGTCACATTGTTAGATTTAATTGCATCTAATGATTCTGACTCTAAAGTTCTTGAAAAAATTACTTCTTCCTTGCAAAAAGGAATTGATTTTGATTGTCAAGTTTTTCATAAGAAAAAGAATGAGTATTCTTTTTGGTCAAGAATTAAAGGACAGGCAGTTTACGATAGTAAAGGAATTGTTATACAGTATGTTGTTATTGTAGAAGATATTACTAAAGGAATAAATAATCAGGATAGATTAAAAGAATCAGAAATCAGACTATCTTCCTTAGTTATGAATCTTCAAAAAGGAGTGATGTTGGAAGATGAAAACCAAAAAATTTTATTAGTTAATACCGATTTCTGTTCTATGTTTTCTATAGACGTTGATCCAAAATTGATGGTTGGCGTAGATTGTTCAAAATCTGCAAATCAAGTTAAGTATCTATTTAACAATAGCGAGCAATTTGTGGATAGAATTAATCAAATCATTGAAAAAAAAGAAATGGTTTTGAATGAAGAAATAGAACTAAAAGATGGCAGATATTTTGAAAGAAGTTTTATTCCTTTTTTTACGGATGGAAAATATATAGGCCATTTATGGAGCTACAGTGATATTACCATAATTAAAAATTATAATCAAAGAGTTAATTATGAAAAGGGCAAATATCGAAGGATTATTGCCAATATGAATATAGGATTGTTAGAAGTAGATAATGAGGACACAATTATTTTAGCCAATCAAAGTTTTGCCGATATGTCTGGGTATACTATTGAGGAACTTATTGGCAAAAAGGGAGCAGAATTATTTTTAGATGCTCCATCAAAACAAATGTTAATTGATAAAGATCTGGAACGAAAAGCTGGAAAATCGGATTCGTATGAAATAAAAATAAAAAATAAACAAGGAGAAATAAAACATTGGTTAATTAGCGGTGCTCCAAATTATAATATTAATGGTGAAGTTATAGGCTCAATAGGTATTCATTTAGACATTACTGAACAAAAAAATCAATAGGAACAACTTATACTATTATCTTTGATTGCTGAAAAAAATATTAATTCAGTAATAATTTGCGATAATCAAGGTAAAATAGAATGGGTTAATAATAGTTTCACTTCAATGTCAGAATATACTTTTGAAGATGCAATTGGCAAAAAACCAGGTCATTTGTTGCAAGGAAAAGATTCTAATTTGGATCAAATTCATTACCTAAGAGCTCAAATTAGAAATGGGTTGCCATTTAAATGTGAACTAATTAATTATAAAAAATCAGGCGAAAAATACTGGGTAAAAATACAAGGGCAAGCATTGTATAATAAAGAAGGTAAAATATTAAAGTATTTCTCAATTCAAGAAGATATTTCTAGTAATAAAAAATTGAAAATGCAAAAAGAAGAACTAGCAAATAGCGTTGCTAAAACCAATAAGGATTTAGAAAGTTATGCCTTAATAGCTTCTCACGACTTAAAAGCACCAATAAGAGGTATTTATTCTTTAGTTACTTGTATAAAAGAAGATAATAATCTTAATGATCAATCAGTAAAATATCTCAACATAATAGAAGAAAAACTAGAAAAAATGGACAATCAAATTGAAGATATTTTGGATTATGCACAAATAGATAAAGATGATTTTATTTATGAAGAAGTAAACAGTAATGAAATTATAGAGACTTGTTTAGAAGATTTAAGGATTCCAAAAAATGTAAAATTTCAAATTATTCAGCCATTGCCCATTTTACATGCAGATCGATTTAGATTGTATCAACTATTTCAAAATGTTATTTCTAATTCAGTAAACTTTATAGATAAGCCAGAAGGTGTTATTGAAATTAATTATACTGAAAGTCAAAATTCTTATGTTTTTTCGGTAAAAGATAATGGTAGAGGAATTGCTAAAGAAAATCAACATCAAATATTTAATGTTTCTAAATATATTAATAACAATGAAAGATCTAACAGCTTAGGTCTCTCTATAGCAAAAAAAATAGTCGAGATGTTTAATGGAAGAATCTGGATAGAAAGCGAACTAGGCTTAGGGACAACTTTCTTTATTGAGTTAATAAAATAAATATATGAAAATCATTCAAGCAACTAAAAACGGGAGTGAAGACTGGCACTACTTGCAAGAGAAACGCCAGTTACATAATCCACTTGTATTAGTTTTTGGCAATAGATATTTGTTAGAAGATGAAAATGTCATAAAGAACATCAGGAAAGAATTTTCTTACGAAAATATTGTTTTTGCTTCCACTTCTGGTGAGATATTTGATGGCAGCATTCAAGACAATTCAATTTCTGTAACCGTAATTGAATTAGAAAAAAGCACCTATATTATAGAAAGAGAAAATATATCTAATTTTAATATGAAACCCAATTTATTAGGTGCGGCACTCCTGAAAAAATTACCAAAAGAAAAACTAAAACATCTTTTTGTTTTAGCAGATGGTTTGCTAGATGGAAGCAAATTAATTGAAGGCTTACAATGTAATTTAAAAAACACAATTACTATTACAGGAGGTTTGTGTGGTGATGATGCTCGTTTTGAAAAAACGCTATCTTCATATAATGAAAACCCAAAAATAGGTGAAGTAGTTTTAATAGGATTGTATGGAGAAACACTAGAAGTAACCTATGCAAGTGCTGGAGGATGGTTTCCTTTTGGACCAGAACGAAAAATAACCAGATCAAAAGATAATATAATTTTTGAAATTGACAATAAACCAGCATTGGATGTATATAAAAATCATTTGGCTCACAGAGCAGTAGGATTGCCATCGGCTGCTTTATCTTTCCCTTTAAATGTAACCTTTGAAGGAAATACACAAGCAGTGGTAAGGACCATTTTAGGTGTTGATGAGTTTCAAAAAACCTTAATATTAGCTGGTGATGCACCCGAAAACTCCAAAGTACAATTATTAATGGCTTCTATAGATGCAATTATTGATGGAGCATTATGTGCAACACAATTAGCAATGAATAACCGAGTAAAAACTGCCGAAATTGCAATATTAGTTAGTTGTATTGCAAGAAAAATAGTAATGAACAATAGAATGGGAGAAGAAACAGAATACATAAAGGAAACGTTAGATGCTTCTACAGCAACTATAGACTTTTATTCTTACGGACAGATAGCACCATTTTATGGCAATGATTATACCAATTTTCATAATCAAACAATGACAGTAACCCTTATAAGCGAATAATGAATCCATTACTAAAAAGACAAATAGGTAAACATTTAAAAAATGGTTTAAATCATTTAGATCAGTTTCTTGAATCTATTGATGAATCTTATGGTAATTATGAAGATCAAATTGCCATTTTACAACATTCTATGAAAATTAGTTCAGACGAACTATACCAGGCCAATCAAAAATTAAGAGACGAGGCAGATAGGTTGAAAGAAATAAATAAAAATTTAGAATTTATTTTAAGCTCGATGAGTTTAGATAGTAATGCACCTGAATCATGGAATGATTTTAACACCTCTGATTACATTAAAGAACAAACAATTGAAATAATAAAGATTAATAAACAAAGAGAGGAATTACTTAATAGTCTTGAAAAACAAAACCAATCGTTAAATGAATATGCTCATATAGTTTCTCATGATTTAAAGTCGCCATTGCGAAGCATCCATTCATTAATAACATGGATAAAAGAGGACAATGAAAATAGATTTGATGAAAAAACATCCAATTATTTTTCTCTTATTCAAAAGAAAGTTGAAAAAATGAATCACCTCATTCAAGGAATTTTGACTTATACTAAAATTGATAAAGTTAATATTATTAAAGAAGATGTTGATTTAAATGATTTAGTAAATAATATTATCAATATGATTTTTATTCCTTCACATATTGAAATAGTAATAAAAAATAAATTACCAGTAACTCGAAATGATACTTTTAGAATGCAACAATTGTTTCAAAATTTAATTAGTAATGCTATAAATTTCAATGATAAACCTAGCGGAATAGTTGAAATAGCTTCTGAAGAAAAAGAAGACCATTACATTTTTTCAATTAAGGATAATGGTATAGGGATTTGTGATAAAAATCAAGAAAAAATATTTCAAATCTTTGAATCTATTGATATTGATGATAAATCTACAGGTATTGGCCTTTCAATAGTTAAAAGAATATTAGACAATAGCGATGAAAAAATATGGTTAGAAAGTCAAGAAAAAATAGGAACGACATTTTATTTTACTTTACATAAATAACAACATGAAGGAACAGCCAAACTTAGATTATTTTAATCAAATTGCTTGCGGAGAAGAAGCAATACTAAATTCTTTAATTTCCATATTAAAAAGTGAGTTTCCGCAACAATTAGAAAGTTACAATCAAAGCATTTTAGAAGTTAATTTTATAGAATCTGCAGAAGCTTTACATAAATTAAAACACAAAGTAAGACTTTTAGGGCTAGAAAAAGGTTATAATATAGCTAATGAATTTGAAAATAATCTAAGAGAACACAACATGCAAAATAAAAAGGAGTTTGAATATGTTTTAAAAAATATAACTAACTTTATCCAAAAATTATAAGTTTTTACTTTTATGATTAAATGTATTATTGTTGACGACGAAAAATTAGCTAGAGAAGTACTATCCATTTTAATATTAAAATCGGAAAAACTAGTTTTATTAGAACAATTTTCTAATGCTATAGATGCCATTAAATACCTAAACGCAAATAGGGTAGATTTAATATTTCTTGATATTCATATGCCTAATTTTTCTGGCTTTGATTTTGTGCAAACTATTAAAAACCCACCTAAAGTAATTCTAGTTACTATTGATAAAAACTTTGCTCTCGAGGCTTTTAATTATAATTGCATTACCGATTACTTAATTAAACCAATAGTTGAAGAACGATTTACTAAAGCAATTAATAGAGTCAGCATAAAAAGAGAAAATTCTTTCATGTCCTTAAACCCATCCGATACTTCGGTTAAAGAAATATATGTTAATATAGACAAGAGATTAATTAAAATTGAAATTTCTTCCATAAATTTTATTCAAGCAAATGGGGATTATATTTTGATTAAAACAGAAGGGACCAATTATACCGTTCACACTACTCTAAAAAAAATCGAAGATAAGTTACCTAAATCCTCCTTTTTAAAAATTCATAGATCGTATGTAATAAATGTAAATAAAATTATTGACATACAGGATTCTACTGTTTTAATAGGTAAGGATTTAATACCGGTCAGTAAAAACAACCGACCAATATTAATGGAGTCTATAAATCTTCTTTAAAAATTTTCTTCTATCATTTTATAACTTTCTTCAAATTGATTTTTCTTTTTGTAATATAAATTTGTGGAATTAATTTTCTTTAAAACTCTACAAAATAATTATTTAAAAAATCACCTTTATTTTTTTTGTAATTATCAAATTGAAAATATATCATTGGTCGATAATAATTAATCACTCAGCTATTGAATTGGTTCTATCAACGAATAAAAAATCAATAAAAAGCTAAATGAATTATTTTTACTTAACAAGTTTAGGTAAATTAATCTTCCCTGTATATTTAGAAGTAGTTTAGATTATTTTTTAATTTTAGATTTGCAATACCATAAAATTATCAATCAAAATTTGTTACAAAAAAACGACAACTATTCTAAAAATAATTTCTTAAAGGATTATAATAGATTACTAGTTATTTGTGATTTTTTACTTTACAGATATTTACTGTCAACGACAATAAAAAATGAACAGAAAAACATTTATATACGATACGTCTAAAGGGTTTTCATCCCTAATTAAGCATTATTATTCTACTAAAATGAATATTGATGTTTGTACTAACAAAAAAAAGTTTTTAATAGATAACATTAAAGATTATGACACCTGTTTTTTTGTTGTTAATGATATGGATGATTTATCAAATTTGATTAAAGCATATTATAAAATTGAACATTTTTTTATTGGTGCTCCTAATAAAATTATTGAAGATAAAATAGATTCTTTGAATTATGAAGATGTAATAGTTTTAGATTTTAATAGCAGTAAGCATGAATTATTAAAAGTAATAAATCATAACTTGGAGTTAAAAGAATTAATAGAAAATTAAATATTAAACTAAAATTTTAGATGAAACTAGAATTAATGAAACCAATTCGTATTTACCCTAACGAAGAGTTTAGGGAAATTATAGTTGAAGATAAATTAAAATTAAGATATGCTGTCTCCAATAAAGGTAGATTAGTGAGTTTTGTTAATGATATTAACATTTGTCGCGAATTAAAAGGAGGCTCTTCAGATGGGTACCGCTTGTTTAAATACAAGATATTTAATGATGGCGTAATAAAAAATAAACACATGTTTATTTCCAAATTGGTTGCTGAATATTTTTTACAAAAAACATCAGAAGAGCAAACTTATGTCTTGCACTTAGATCGAAAAAGAGATAATGATGATTATCGCAATTTAAAATGGGCTACCAAAGCAGAAATGGAAGCTCATAGTAGAAAAAGCCCATTTGTGCTAAGCGCACAAAAAAAATTAATAGAACACAACTTAAATTCGGATGGCAGAAAATTAACCGTTACCAAGGTAATGCTTATAAAAAAACTGCTAGCTAAACCAGATCAAAAAACGCGATTGAAAATGATTGCAAAACAATTTGGAGTTAGTGAAATGCAAATTAGAAGAATTAAAAGCGGTGAAAACTGGTCCCAGATTAAAATTTGATATAGATTAACCTACGAAAAACGGAGCTTTATGCTCCGTTTTTTTATGCCTTTTTTTATAGTAGCACAAAAAAATAAATCCGTTTATTCTTAATTGAATAAACGGATTTTTAAAAATTGCGTTCTTTACGTAAAACCTTGCTATCCTTACGATTAAACTACTTATTCATTTCTACAAAATACTTATAAAACAACGGGATAGTTTCAATACCTTTCATGTAATTAAATATTCCAAAATGTTCGTTTGGAGAGTGAATCGCATCCGAATCTAAGCCAAATCCCATTAAAATAGTTTTAGATTTTAATTCTTTTTCAAATAAGGCTACAATTGGTATACTTCCTCCAGATCGAACAGGAATAGCAGGAACGCCAAAAGTTTCGGTATACGCCTTGTTTGCGGCTTTATATCCAATACTATCAATTGGTGTTACATAACCTTGTCCACCATGATGTGGAGTAACTTTCACTTTTACCGATTTTGGAGCAATGCTAATAAAATGTTTAGTAAATAACTCGGTAATTTCTTCCCAATCTTGATTAGGAACCAATCGCATGGATATTTTAGCAAACGCCTTGCTGGCAATAACCGTTTTAGCACCTTCGCCAGTATATCCGCCCCATATTCCGTTTACGTCTAATGTAGGACGAATTGAATTTCTTTCGTTGGTAACGTAGCCAGTTTCACCATAAACATCTTCAATATCTAAAGCTTTTTTATAATTGTCTAACACAAAAGGAGCTTTCGCCATTTCGGCTCTTTCGGCAGCGGTTAGCTCTTCAACGTTATCATAAAATCCAGGGATGGTAATGTGATTGTTTTCATCATGAAGCGACGCAATCATTTTGGTCAAAACATTTATAGGGTTTGCCACAGCACCACCATACAAACCAGAATGTAAATCTCTGTTTGGCCCAGTAACTTCCACTTCTACATAACTTAAACCACGTAAACCTGTTGTGATGGATGGTTGCTGGTTGGAAATCATTCCAGTATCCGAAATTAAAATCACATCGTTAGCCAATTTTTCTTGGTTGCGTTCTACAAACCAACTTAACGATTTAGAACCCACTTCTTCTTCGCCTTCAATCATGAATTTCACATTGCAAGGCAAATTATTGGTAGCTATCATGTATTCAAATGCTTTTACGTGCATGTACATCTGACCTTTGTCATCACAAGCACCACGGGCAAAAATCGCTCCTTCCGGATGGATCTCAGTAGTTTTAATAACTGGTTCAAATGGGGGAGAGGTCCAAAGTTCAATAGGATCTGGTGGTTGCACATCGTAATGACCATAAACTAAAACCGTTGGTAGACTTTTATCGATTATATGTTCGCCATAAACAATTGGATATCCTGGAGTTTCACAAATTTCTACGATGCTACAACCCGCTTTTTCAAGACTTTCTTTTACGGCATTTGCAGTAGCAATAACATCATGTGCATAAGCAGAATCGGCACTTACCGAAGGAATCTTCAATAATTCTATTAATTCATTAAGGAAACGTTCTTTATTTTCTTGAACGTAATTTTTTATGTTGTTCATTTTTAAATGTTTGTTTGGAATTTCAAAAATACAAAAAAGAGTTTTAAAAAAAATTTGTAATTCATAATTTGTAATTGATTTTTATTATTATATTTGCACTCACAAATTTCGCGGATATGGTGAAATTGGTAGACATGCCAGACTTAGGATCTGGTGCCGCAAGGCGTGTAGGTTCGAGTCCTATTATCCGCACTTAGATTAACTCTTAAAAGCTTATAAATAAAGTGATTAAGAGTTTTTTGTTTTTAAAACTACCCCAATATCCCCCCATTATTTCCCTATTTTACAAATTTCCTCCTATACCAATCGTATATTGGTTTCTCAAAACCATAATATAAAGCGATTGCAACAAGCCACAGTAAAATGAAATTTCGATCGCTAAAAAACACCCAAGATTTTATTTTTAGGTTTACATAACTAATATGAATGAGGTAAAAAGCAAAGGAGGCATTGCCTAATACCACCATGATTTTAGAAGATAAAAAGCGTTGCAAATAGGTGCGTTGGGTAATCAATCCTTGAAATAAGAGTAGTATGAATAGGGGTAGAATTCCGAAAAAAAGCAGTTTCCCTTGCCAATGGTTCGTTCCATGATCTATTCTGGTTTCTTGAAAGTATCCGATAGCATATAAGGTTGCAATAAATCCTAAAGCTCCAATAGTAGTTAGGTATTTTTTAATAGATAAATTTTCACAAAAGCTGGGATATTTTGCTAAACACATTCCTGCAACAAACAATAACGATTGCCCTGCAAAAGTGCTCATTACTACAAAATTTAAGGGATAAAAATAGCCGTCGGTATTTTCTGAGAACGAATGTAATAAACTGCCTGTAAGTATTGAAAAACCTAAGAAGGATGCTAGAAATACAATTAAATAAGTTACTTTTTTTTCTAATAATAATAACAAAAATGGTGCAAAGGCATAAAAAGTCATTTCAACAGTTAACGACCAAGATTGTGCAATGGCATCTAATGAAAGATTAGAGGAAAATCCTTGTAATAAAAGATAATGAAGTAGGGAAAAATGGTGTTTTCCAAACTTTGCATCTAAGTAAAAAAGGGTTAGCAAAAGCCAATACAAAGGCATAATGCGCATAATGCGTTGGGAGAAATATCTTTGGAATGCTCCAAAAGATTGTAATGGTTTTGTTCCGTAACTTTTAGCAATAAGAAAACCGCTCAGCACAAAAAACAATTGAACGCCTAGATTGAACTCGTTGCACAATCGTAAAAGTTCTGGATGGAGGTCGTTTTTCCAGTACTTTCTGTTGTGATACACAAATATCATGATGGCTGCTATGGCACGAATTCCGGTAAGTGATTTGAAATATGTTGGTTTGGTTTGGGCAGTTAGCATGCAGACAACAAATTACATTATTTTAATTTTTTAATCTTGTGCGGTATTTTGTCTTTCTGACGAAGGAGGTATCAAATAATAAGAATTCGTAATGAGATTTTTCCTTCGTCAGAATGACAAATAATGCGTTAAAAAAAACTGCTCGTGGTAAAATTTAGCCTTTATTTACTAGACTGAATCCAAGCGTTAATTTTGTTTTCTAATAAAGCCAATGGCATCACACCCGATTCTAAAGCCATAGCATGGAATTTTTTAATATCGAATTTGGCTCCTAATTCTTTGGATGCTTTTTGGCGTAATTCTATGATTTTCAATTGTCCAATTTTATACGACAATGCTTGTCCAGGAATTGCCATGTAGCGTTCTACTTCACTGGTGATGCTGGCTTCACTTTCGGCTTCATTGTTTAATGAATATTGAATTGCTTGTTCGCGTGTCCAACCTTTAGAGTGAATTCCGGTATCTACCACCAAGCGAATGGCACGGTGAATTTCGTCGTTTAACATTCCTAAATACTGATAAGGATCTTTATATAAACCTAACTCTTTTCCTAGACTTTCGGTGTATAACGCCCAGCCTTCGCCATAAGCGCCAAACCAATTGTATCTTCTAAAGTTAGGTAAATTGGTATTTTCTTGTTGTAACGACATTTGAAAATGATGTCCCGGAATGGCTTCATGTAAGAATAAATCTTCGTCTTCTAGTACATTATACTCTCTTGCATTTGGAATTGGAACGTAAAAAATTCCAGGTCGAGAGCCATCAACAGCACCTTGAACGTATTCGGCACTTGCTGTTTTTTCGCGGAAGGCTTCGGTTCTTCGTATTTCAAATTTAGTTTTTGGTTGTAGAGAAAATAGTTTGTCTACGTTTGGTTTTATGGTTGCGTAAATCTTTTGAAAATTAGCGATAACTTGTTCTGGAGTTGTAAAAGGTTTTAGTTCTTTTTTATTTCGAACGTCGTTTAGGAATTCTTTTAAGGTGCCTTTAAATCCAACTTGTACTTTTACTTTTTCCATTTCGGCATTCAATCTGGCAACTTCTTTTAGTCCGATTTTGTGAATTTCATTTGGAGTTTTCGTCGTGGTAGTCCATTGTTTTACATAAGCTGCATAGATTTCTTTTCCGTTTGGAATGCTGCCAATACCACTGGTGCTTCTTGATGCCGGAAGGTATTCGGTTTTAAGAAAGGTAATCATATTTTGGTATTGTGGCATCAATTTCTCTTGAATGGCAGCTGCATATTCTTTAGACAAATTACTTTTTTGTGCTTCCGTAAAATTGGCAGGAAATGTTTTTATGGTAGAATAAAATAAGTTGTCTTCTACTTTTGGAGTTAGGATTTCTTGAAATTGTGGAATTACTTTTATTGTTAACGATTTTGGTAAGACCATGCCTTTGTCGATTCCTTTTTTCATGTACACTATTGCAGAATCTATCCAAACAGAATATAAGTCTATTCTTTTTAAGAAATTGTGGTAGTCTTTTTCGGTTTTAAAGGGTTGCGCTGCAGTGCCACTTGCAAATTGAGACATGGTTAAATGAGTTCCCCAAAATTGTTGCAAAGGCATTAAATTGGTGGGTTGTTTCAGGATTTGTTTACCAACTTCTATTTCCCATTTTATGATTTCGTAACTGTTTTTTTCTTCTGCCGAAAGTTTTTCAAGATCGACTTTGGAAAGTTCGGTTTGGTATTTATCGAAGAATTGGGCTTGTTGTTTTCGATAGGAATCGGTCATGTCTAAAACTAATTGGTCGTTGTATTGGTTTTGACCGTTTAGTGTTGCATCGAAAGGGCTTAACGCATTTTTATCGTCAAAATAATTGTTGGTTAATTTTTTGAAATCGACTGATTTTTCTTCGGATTTGCAATGTGCAAAAAGTAGCGAAAGAAGAATTAAAGTGGATAGTACTTTGAGTTTTTTCATTGTAGTTTTGGGTTGGTTAGAAATTTTATTTTCATACAATATGCTTGCTCCTTAGCCCCGATTGAGCCGATAGCTCTCGTGGAGGTACGGAACGAGACTAAAGGCGAAAGCGGGAATTGCCTTTACTGCAATGCGCAAACGATTCGCTTCTGAAAACATTACGGATTAAGGGCTTCTACGATTATTGCAGGGTCGTTAAGCATGTCTTTAAGCATATTTTCGATACCGTTTTTAAGGGTGAAAGTAGACGAAGGGCATCCGTTGCACGAACCTTGTAGGATTACCTTTACACGTTTTTCGTTTTCATCGTAGGAATCGAAAAGGATATTTCCGCCATCGGCAGCGACTGCGGGCTTTACATATTCTTCTAAAATATTAATGATTTGTTGGGATGTGGTGTCTAGAGTGTCGAAATTTTTGATTTGTTGTTTCTCTTGTTTGGTATCGGCAACGACTAAAGTTTCGTCTATAACGGTGCCTCCGTTTTCAATGTATTCTTTAATGAAAGTGCGTATTTCTATGGTGATTTCTTCCCAAGTTGTGACTTCGTATTTGGTAACAGAAATGTAATTTTCGTCGATAAAAACTTCTTTTACAAAAGGAAATTGGAATAGTTCTTTGGCTAATGGAGAAGGTGCAGTTTCGTCGATGTTTTTAAATTCGAGGGCTGTTTTAGTAAGACGTCTACTTACGACAAACTTAAGCGTTGCTGGGTTTGGGGTGGTTTCACCATAAACAGTTAAAGCAGTTTTAGTAGGTTTGGAGGTGTCTTCAATTAGGATTTTTCCGCCGGATATTACGTATTCTTGTATCTGCTCGGCAACGGCATCTTTCACGTCATTCCAATCGACGATGCTAAATCTTTCGATAGCAATAAAATTTCCAGATATATATACCGTTTTTACAAAAGGTAGGTAGAATAATTGTTGTGCTAAAGGCGAATTTTTGGCCTCGTCAATGTTTTTGAATTCGAAACTCTCGTTTTGTGAAATAAAGTCTGGGAATTCAAATTTTAATATGGTTGGATTTTGGGTTTCTTTTATTGTGATTTTCATTGTAATGTTGTGTCTAATTTTTGACAAATTTAACAAAGTTATTGTTTGGTAATTCTTATATTTGGACTTTTAAACAATAAATTAACATTTGTTTTTGAAATTATTAAAGGAGTTTAGTATTTATACCTATATATAATAAATGGAAAAGATTTCACTTATTTTGGCTTTTATTACTTTAAATATTTTAAGTGTTAAGTCCCAAAATATTCAAAATTACGTTGTTACAGCTGGTAGTAATGAGTCGCTAATAGAAGATGCTAGCGGTTGGACTACTTTGTTAGGTGCAAATTCAAGTTTATCTTCTTCTCCCGTTACAAATATTGGGTTTGAAGTCTGGTTTATGGGTCAACGTTTTACTCAGTTTTCAGTTAACGATAACGGAATCTTAAGATTTGGAGCTACGCAAATAGTTCCAGGGGGTAATACAGCTGGTATAGCTGGAAATGCTCGTGTTTGCGCTTTTGCTTCTACTTCTTCTTCTAGTGTAGCCCCAGGTGATTTATTTTCCACAGAATCAAATGGTGATATTAAATATAAATTAATTGGAACTGCACCCAATAGAATTCTTGTAGTTGACTGGAATAATATTAGAATGAAAGGAGATGAAACCTCTTCTGAACTTGGGAAATCTCGTTTTCAAATACACATTAAAGAAACAGCATCTGGAATTACAACTGGTGGTTTGATAAAAATTATTTATGGGAAGATGCGAATACTTGAGCACGTTGGTACATCAGCAACATGTAAAACTGGAACTAGAACAGGAATTGGATATGGAACTTCTGCAACTGAAGTTGTTTTTTTAAATACCGATAATCATCCAAGTGTAACAGGAGCTAATTTATCCTATGGAACAAGTATTTCAGCATGTAATGATTTTGGCTCAGTGCCTTTGGATATTTTAGTCAATAGTGTTGCAAATCCTTCGAGAAAGTATTACAAATTTGAATCTGCTTTTCCTAATGGAAATGTTTCAAATTTAACGGCATCTTGTTTTAATCAAAATTCTATTCAACTTAATTGGGTAGAAAATTGTACAAACGAAACGGGAGTTGTTATTTATAGATCTACAGATGGGATAAATTATAGTTTTCTAACCCAATTACCATCGAGTTCAACTAGTTATGTTGATTCAGGACTCGCAAATTCTACTACGTATTACTATCAGGTTTTTATGGTTACTGAAGGTAGTCTATCTAGTATTGTCAACGGTTTGAATGGTAATACAGTAGTAAGTGCAACTAGACCAATAACACCAACTTATACTTTAATACCTCCAGATTGTAATAACGCTAGTGGTTCAATTACGATTACGTCTCCAACTACCGGATTAACTTTTAGTATTGATAATACAACATATAATGCTTATACTAATCCTATTTCTATTTTAGGCGGAACATCATACATCTTAACATCTCAGAATCAATTTGGATGTACATCTTTGCCGGTTAATCAATCAATGCCTAATCAACCACCTGTTGCTGTCAAACCAACAGTGGTAACTCCGGTTACTTATTGCCAAAATGCTACCGCATCGGCTTTAACCGCTACGGGATCTAATTTACTTTGGTATGCTGCTGCTACGGGAGGTATTGGTTCTGCTACTGCTCCAACTCCGAGTACTGTTCTTGCTGGGAATATTGATTATTATGTTTCGCAAACCATTGCGGGTTGCGAAAGCCCTAGAGCTTCTATAACGGTAACGGTTAATGCTACGCCTGTTGCTCCATCCGTTACGACTCCGGTTACTTATTGCCAAAATGCTACCGCATCGGCTTTAACCGCTACGGGATCTAATTTACTTTGGTATGCTGCTGCTACGGGAGGTATTGGTTCTGCTACTGCTCCAACTCCGAGTACTGCTTCTGCTGGGAATATTGATTATTATGTTTCTCAAACAATTTTAGGTTGCGAAAGCCCTAGAGCTTCTATAACGGTAACGGTTAATGCTCCGCCAGTAGTACCAACCGTATCTCAAGTTACCTATTGCCAAAATGCTACCGCATCGGCTTTAACCGCTACGGGATCTAATTTACTTTGGTATGCTGCTGCTACGGGAGGAACAGGTTCTGCTACAGCGCCAACACCCAGTACTACAGCTACAGGAACTACCGATTATTATGTTTCTCAAACCATTTTAGGCTGTGAAGGACCTAGAGCTTCTATAACGGTAGCGGTTATCACCGCCCCATCCATCACCATTCCAACCTCTTACCAAATATGTGATGACAACACGGATGGTGTATCTTGTTTGTTTACTTTAAGTACGAAAGATACCGAGCTGACTGCTGCTACGGGTTTGACTATCACCTACCACTTAACCCCAACGGATGCTGCATCAGGAGCTAATCCAATTCCGAAAAACACACCTTATTGTAATATTACCAATCCGCAAACTATTTACACTCGAGTATATGATGCCACTGCTACCTCAGTATGTATATCTACTAATTCATTCCAATTAATTGTAAATCCAAAACCAGTTCCAAATCCAACCATCACAGATTACCAATTGTGTGATGTAAATAATTCCCCAGATGGATTTGAACAATTTAATTTGCCAACCAAGAGCGCGCAGATTATTAATGGTCAAGCCTCTATGGTGGTTACTTATTATTTAGATCAAGCCAATGCAACTGCTCAAACCAATGCTTTACCAAATTTGTATACCAATGTAGTTCCAAATCTTCAAATTATTTGGTTTAATATAAAAAATACAATTACCGGATGTACTTCGGTAGGTTCATTTAAATTAGTAGTTAATCCATTACCAGCAATCACCGTTACCAGTCCGACGGTTTGCCAAGGGCAATTGGCAACTGTGAGTGCTACGGCAGCAACATCTGGAGTGTATTCGTATGTTTGGAGCGTTGGTTCAGGAGCAAACCCTGGAGATGTACCTTCTTTTACCACTGGAATTGCAGGAGTTTATAGCGTAATTACCACCAATACCCTTACCGGGTGTATTGGAGCTAGTGCATCGGGTACCGTTACTTTGATTACCGCCCCAACCTACAGCATCCCAGGCTCTTACCAAGTATGTGATGACAACAACGATGGCGTATCTTGCACGTTTGTTTTAAACACTAAAGACCCAGAGATTTCTACCCAATCGGGTATTGTAATCACCTACCACTTAACGCCAACCGATGCTCAAACAGGAGCCAACCCATTACCATCTAGCACCCCGTATTGTAATATTACCAATCCGCAAACTATTTATGTAAGAGTATTCAATCCACTAGCAACAGCATGTGCTTCTTTTACTTCCTTCCAGCTGATAGTACACCCAAAACCGGTGGCCAACCTTCCGGTAGCGTATCGTATTTGTGATGATAATACTGATGGTATTCAAACCTTTAATCTAACGGCAGTAGTTACTCCGCAAGTGTTAGGGACTACTTTATTAGCAGCAGATTATACTATAACGTACTTTACTTCTTTAGCAAATGCCCAAGCAGGAACCCCATTTATTAGTCCAGAATCTGCTTTTGTAACTGCAACCACTACAGTGTGGATTCGGGTGCAAAACAAACTTACTGGGTGTTATGATATTATCACCGAATCTTTGGTGGTAGATCCGTTACCACTACTTCCGCTTCCAAACTACTTTCCACAATACGAACTTTGTGAAACGGTTGCCCCAGTATGCATTGAAACTTTCGATTTAACTACAAGAATAACTACCATCCTGCAAGGACAAACGGGCATGCAAGTAACCTTCTACCCCTCCTTGGCAGAAGCCACAAGCAACACCAATCCAATAACCAACCCGTCTGCTTATACTAATGTTATCCCTTGTGCGCAAACTTTAGGTATTCGAATAACCAATACAACAACAAATTGTTATGTAACCTCTACGATGGATATCGTGGTGAACCCAAAACCACAACCAATACCGCCAATAGGAGCTTACACAGTATGTGGCAGTGACCAAACAGGATTGTCTTGTGTGGATTTAACCACCAATGTAACTCCGGGAATCTTGTTTTTGAGCCCAGGAGTGTATACCATTACCTACCATTTAACAGCTACTGATGCTACTAATAACATCAATGCTGTAAATGCTAGTAACTATTGTACCATCACCCCATTTTCTCAATTTTTATGGGTACGTGCCGAGAATCCTATCACACATTGTTTTAGCATCCTGCAAATCCAAATCAATGTCGATCCAGCACCAATAATGCCCACTAACCTTGTAGCGCTTGCCAATTGCGATGTAGATAGCAATACCCAAGACGGTTGTACAACGTTCAATTTAGAAGTGCAAACCCCAATAATAAAAGCCTTGCAACCCCTACCTCCAGCCAATTATTTGGTAAGCTATTACACCACTCAAGGGGCAGCGTCGTCTACACCAGCAGGATTGTCTATTTTTAACACCACTAGTTTTAACTATTGCAATAGTATCAATAACACTATTTGGGTTCGAATAGAAAACATAAACACCCATTGTTTCTCTGTGGGATCGTTCCAATTGCAAGTGAATACTCCAATAGTGCTGACAACGCCAACGCTTTATAGCTTGTGCGATAGCGATACAATTCCTAATAACCAATACACCATTTTTAATATGGTTGCTTTTGTAGGAAGTGTGCCAGGACACACCTTAGAATTCTTTTTGGATGCAGCACACACCCAACTAATAAGCAACCCATCGGCATTTCAAAACACCATTGCTGCGGCACAAACAGTGCATATTGTAGCCACTAATACCCTAACAGGATGTAAGAGTTATACTACTTTAACCATTCAAGTATTACCAATACCAACACCAAACACCAATTTATCAGCCCTTGCATTAATTAAGTGCGACGATGTAAATCCAAACGATGGCTATGAGATATTCAATTTGACTACCAATGCGGCTTATATTATGAATGGCGATCTGAATGTTGTTTTACATTACTTTCCGAGTCAACAGGATGCTATAAACAACACCGCAGAAATCCTTATTCCAACGGCAGCCAATGTGCACCAAAACGTATGGATACGGGTAGAGAGCAAATTTAATATTGATACTCAAACTCCCCCACAACATTGTTATGTACTAGTAGAACAACCAATTGTAGTAAATCCGTTACCATTAATTGTTTCTGGACATGTTTACCAAGAATGTGATGACAATACCGATGGTTTCACCGTCTTTAATTTAAACTCACAAGCGAATATTTTACTAAACGGAAATGCATTACCATTGAGCAATTACACCTTGACCTTCTATTTGGATGCGTTACTTACACAACCAATACCAAGCACATTTACCAACACCAACACCACAGGAAATACACAAACTATTTATGTGGTTGCCACCAATACCGTTACCGGATGTAAAAGCCCCGTATCACAATTTACTATAATGGTAAATCCAAAGCCAACCCTTGCAGTACCAACAGATTTTGCTACTTGCGATGATGAGATAAACGATAACGACGGCTATTATTCATATCCTCTAGATGCTTTGGTACCAGCTATATTAGGAGCTACCCAAACCCTAGCCAATTATGATGTGAATTTCTATGATACCCAATACAATCCATTGGCAAGCCCACCACTGTTGCCCACCCCAATTACTAACTTGGCAACCTACCAAGCCTATACCCACACTATTTGGGTAGCAGTAAAAAACAAGCTAACGGGTTGCGAGCGCATAGCCTTTTTTAAAGTAACAGTAGAGCAAAAACCACAACCTGTAATTGTAGCCAATACTAATGTTATTTGTGTAGATTTTAATGCTCCACACCAAGTTGTTAGAGATTTAGTATTAACAGCTACTAACACCACGCCTTACTTAGGAAGTGTTCCAAGCTATACCTATCAATGGTTGGATGCTGCAGGAGCAGCTATACCAGGAGCAACCACCGCTACTTATACCGTAAATACTGCCTTTGCAAATACAATAAGTTCTGATTTTAGTGTGGTAATGACAAGTACAAGTGCACAAGGATGTAAAGATACCTCAGCACCATTCACGGTGTTGCAATCGGGTCAAGCAGTGACGCTACCCTCAGGAAGTCAAGGGTACACAGTTACCAATGCTTTTTCCGAAAATCAAACTATAACAGTTACCGTTACCGGATATGGAACATACCAATACAGTTTGGATGATGGACCACGACAAAGCAGCAATGTGTTTGAAAACGTAGGCTTAGGCGAGCACTTCATTACCGTTTGGGATACCAAAGCAGGCATTGCCATTAGCTGCGATCCATTAGTTATAAACCACGTACAAACTATTGATTATCCGCATTATTTTACTCCAAATGGCGATGGCATACACGACACCTGGAATATTAGTGGATTACAAAATGATTTTAGCGCAAAAATTTATATATTTGATCGCTACGGAAAACTAATCAAACAAATCAGTCCGCAAAGCCCAGGATGGGACGGAACCTATAACGGAAATCTACTACCAGCCACCGATTACTGGTTTACCGTTGACTATAACGAAGCCGAAGCTTACAAACAATTTAAAGCCCATTT
>CANGCT010000040.1 GCA_947452415.1 Flavobacteriaceae bacterium | reverse complement strand
AAATTGAAACGCTTTTAGATGCTGAAAAAAATGCCAAAAAAAAGTTGCGCGAAAAAAAAGGTACAGAACAAATTCCTCCAGATTGGGAACTGGTTATGGCTTTTTTTAAAGACAAACAAATTCCGTTGGTCGAAGCCGAAAAATTCTACAATCATTTTCAAAGCAATGGTTGGCTAGTTGGCGGAAAATCAAAAATGAAAGACTGGAAAGCTGCAGCAAGAAATTGGATTCTAAACTCTAACAAATTTCAGGGAACGACGGCAACACCTCAACCAAACCATTTGCACACACCTAATTTTAAAAACTATGCCGAACCATTGTAAAATAATTACGGACACTTATGAAATTAAAGACAAACAAAAAATATACGATTTCAACAAATGCCTTGACTTCATTGAGTACCATGGAAAACTGCTTTACGGACAATCTTTCAAAATCTGTAAGGAAGATAAACACACCATCTACAAATTAATTATTTATATGATAAAAGATAAAGAAACAGCTCTTAAACAGCAAATAAACTTATCTAAAGGTATTTTATTGTCGGGTCCAATTGGTTGTGGTAAAACCTCTTTAATGCATCTTATCAAGCCTTTTTCTGCATCCGATTACAAAATCAAAACGTGCAGAGAGATTTCCTTTGAGTTTGCCAAAAACGGTTATGAAGCAATAAACAACTTTACCCTAAAGCAAAACTTCCAATCTAAACTAACCGGTTATTGTTTTGATGATTTAGGAACCGAACAGCAAATCAAACATTTCGGTAACGATTGCAACGTAATGGCTGAAATACTCATTAGTCGCTATGAGCATTTTGTTGAGAATAAATCAGTTACCCACATTACAACCAATCTTTCTGCTACTGAAATTGAAAAAGTGTATGGGAATCGACTTCGCTCTCGAATGAGAAGCATGTTTAATCTTATCACTTTTAGTCCAAGCAGCTCGGATAAGAGGTGAAATAATAACTAATTTTTTGTTTTTTCGTGTATGTTTTAAAATAGTAGTATTATGGATTACCTTTCACCGCAAGATAAACCCCATTTTTTAGGGTTTATCTTTAAACGATTAGTAGTGGTAGAAGTAACTTTATTTCATAAAAAAACATCAAGAAAATTGAATTCTTTGATTTTCCAGAAGCAAAACATGGTTTTTTAATTTTAATAGCATTACCTGATTATTTTGATTATTTGTATAAAATAAACGCAAGACAGTAAACATGATTATTTTAAAAAAATAAATGATGAATAATATCTGATAAATATGAAATAAAATTACTTTTTATATTATTCCATACGTTCAACATAATTTCGAAATCTTCCAAGAAGAAACTTTAATTCATCTGTATCGAATACTCTTATATGAACAATACAAAATATTATTTGTCCATTTTCTCCATTTTCTATTTGGATTCCTTTTGGTATTTTTTGAGTATGATGAATTTTTTTTTGGGTTACATAAGTACAAGCCCATCCTGAAAATTTTAATTGAATGACTTCAGGTTTAATTCCTGAATCGTTACCAATTGGATTATAAACCCCTATGCAATAATTGAAATAGTTTTTTAAATCTACTCTTTCAGCTAATTCTTTATAATTAAATTTTATATTCTCACTTGGATTTAGGTTTGATTTTGTAGAAACTATTTTAAATCCTTGAATCATATCGACTCTAAAATTTCTCAAACTATAATCTAAATTATGGTCATTATAAACACATCCAAATAAATAATATAAATCCTCATGTAATCTTATTTGTAAAGGTGCAACAATATATTTTTTGAGCTCATTATTTTCGACTTTTCGATACTCAAATTGAATAGCATCTCCTTTTTTCATGAATTTAATAATCTTAACGCATAATTCTAATATAATATCGTGATTTTGTTCCACCAGACTTTTTGAAAAATAAGTTTCATTTTCCCAATAATCTTCATCAATATTATATTTCTCTCTTAATTCTTCTTTTAACCAATCAATTACAGGCAAATCCTTTTCGGAATTTAGAATACTAAACAATATTGGTAAATCATGTTCATATTCATCATCTATTATCATTTCCTTTTTTACATTAGTTTTGCCGAATATTTTGTATTTACCTGATTTATAAACAATATCGATACCCCTCTCCAACATTTCTTTCTTATCTCTTTTAAATGTTATTTTGGCAATTTCGATATTTTTATAATCCTTAAGATATTGAATGATTTCATCTATAGAGGAAGGTTTAGATGATAAACGTTCTAATAAAATAGTTAAACGCTCTTCTTGTTTTATATTTTTTCCCATTTCATACTATTTTGATACAAATATAAATACAACTGTATCATTTTAATGATACAGTTGATAATTAATTTTGTAGTATAAAAAATAATTTTTCGTAAATTCATTAGAAAAGAAATTAAAAAAAACAATGGTATTAATCTTAAAGGAAAGGTCAATTATTTCAATAATAGTAACATATATATTAATTATGATTTTTCATTGAGTTTCCATAGCTATAACAATATACTAACAATTGCCTCGTTGAAATATAATAAATCACTTACAAATATCTTCGAATGAATTAAAAATTACTTTTTAAAATAGAGTTTTATTACACTAAACAGTTGCAAATGTTTAATGATTATAAAATCATTTTTTTATTTACTAACTAATTTTTAATTATGAAAAACAGAACCAAAATTATCGTTGTTGTCAGTGTAGTAATCATTGTACTCCTAACTATTAAAAATTGCTCTTGCAATAGACAAAAACCAACTCTTAAACCAGAAGTTTCAATTAACAATTACCTGCTCACAAGTCCTCCACTTCCGGAGTTAGACCTTCCTTATCAAAAATTTGAAATAGACCCAAGCCAACCAAATGTGTTGTTTTCAAAATATGGAGCTAAAATAATTGTTCCCGCTGATGCCTTTTTGGATAAAGATGGAAACATAATTAAGGGTAAGGTTCAACTTTCATTCAGGGAATTTTACAATCCACTTGATTTTTACTTAGCAGGAATACCTATGGGCTATAATGACAATGGGATTGAAAGAGTATTAGAGTCTGGAGGAATGGTTGAATTGATTGCAAAATCAAGTACCAACGAGCTTTTTGTAAATCCTAACAGTAAAATCAACGTCGATTTGTATAGTTGGACAAAATCAAAGGATTTCAATTTATATGATTTGGATAAAACCAATGGAAAATGGATTGAAAAGGGTAAAGATTCTATAAGTTCTTCAATTTTAAATGATGAAAATAATGCTTTGCCTTCAATACCACCATTACCAAAAGTGGCAACTCGAGCTTCTTTTACAATAATTGATGAAACTAATAATTACCCAGAGATAGAAGAATATAAAAATGTTCATTTTGAGCCGATTGATATTTCAAAATGTAAAATTTCAGATGCACAAGAAATGAAAGTAAAACCTTTGAAAAATGGAATTTTTGAAGTTACATCAATTATAAAATTCGGAACCTTTCGAAAAGAAAATAAATGCGAATGTTATTTAGCATTTGAAGCAGGTAAAGATTATAATAATGCTCTTTTAATCTATCAAAAAAAATATGCTAAGTTAATAAATGAAAGAAAGGTTGTTTCTGATAAAATTAAATTCGAATGGGATAAATATTATGATGTTGTTAATGCTTATCGAAAACTTCAAATCAAAGAGTTGAGTGGTGAAGAAAAAATAATTAGAACGTTATCCATTAATAATTTTGGATTTGTTAATTGTGATTTACCAATAAATTTTCCAACAGGTGGCGAAATAAATCCTAATTATGTTGATGAAAATGGAAAAGCATTGGCATTAAATAATGTGGTTTTGGTTGAAAAAAATACCAATGCCCTATTCAGATACAAAGCCAATGTAAAGTACAATCCTAAAATTGATAATATGTTATGGGGTTTGACCAATGATAAAAAAATTGCTTTTATAAAAAATGCAGATTTTGGTTCATTAAGAAAATCAACGTCAAAACAAAAAGTTCGTATGCATATTCATAATGAAAAAGTGAATACCTATGAAGATATTATGAAGGTCTTATTTTAATTTTTCTCTAACCTAATTTACAAATCTATGAAAAATCTATTTTTTGTTATCGCTTTTGTATTAGCAATACAAACCACTATTTTTAGTCAAAATAAAATCAATACAGATGATTTAATTGGTTATTGGAAGCCAAATGAAGAATCGTCTCAAGTGTTTTTTTGGAAAGATATAAATGGAAAACTACAACTTCAAGAAATTTGTGGTTCAACTGGAGAACCAATTGATCTCATTTCGTTAAAAATAAAAGACGACAGTATAATTGCTAGAACAATTTTTATACCTAATCATTGGGTTACAGAAGGCAGGTATACATTTAAGGATAAAAACACCTTAGTATGTAAAATTACGGGTGATGCCGAAACTACTATTACCTATACCAGAATAAAATAGTTATCAATAATAAATTAATCTTAATCTATAATCTTATGAAAAAAGCACTCATATTAACCATTTTGCTTTCAAGTTTTGTATCAAATGCCCAAATACACAATTCCTCAGGTAATATTAAAACTAAATCAACTATTGAATTTACCAATGAAGATTTCATTGGGTTTTGGTCCTGCGAAGGAACTTCCCATGTTGTTATTTGGAAAGATTGTAACGGTAATATGCAAATGGCAGAATTTAGCGCTACATCAGGAGTGCCATTAGATATTGTTTCTTTGAATTTTAACAAAATCAATTTGTTTGTAAAAACCAATTTTAAGGAAACTAACTTCACTACGGAATCTGAATTTGTCTTCGTTGATAAATCAACACTAATTTGTACTGTTTCTGGCGATGGAAACGCTCCTTTAACCTACATGAAAATAAGATAATTAAGATTTTATTTTAATAACTAAAAAATCCACGTATGAGAAAATTAATAATAATTCCATTACTCCTTCTTTGTATTTCTGCCAAAATATACTCCCAAAAAGAGAAGATTTTTTATAATTCTAATTGGGATGTTGCCGATAGTAACGATTACGAATACTATATAGAAGTTAATAAATCAGATCAAAACGAGTACAAGTCGTTTTATAAAACTGGAGAACCTCGATCATTATTCTACTGCAAAGAATTTAATTCTGAGGCTATTGCTAAATCTAAATTCATCTCCGTTTATAATGAATTTTCCAAAGAGGGTAACATTACTTGCGAAGGTAATTTTGATAATGGAAATAAAGTTGGGCTATGGATTTATTATGATGATGATAAATCGATTAAGTCACTTTTTCATTATGAAAGGGATTCATTAAATGGCAAATCGATAAACTATTTTAAAAACGGAAACATTAGCTTTGAAGGTGATTACCTTAAGGGAAAGAAAAATGGTGTTTGGGTTTACAATAAAGAAAATAAAGTTAGAAACTACGAAGAAACCTATTTAGATGGGAAGCAAAATGGAAGTTATATCAGTTATTTTGAAAATAAGAAAATATATGAGAAGGGCATTATGGTTGACGGTTGGAAAAATGGTAGATGGCTTACAAATTATTATGATGGTTCAATTAAAAGCATTGTAGAATTTGATAATGGTACTCGAAAACCCACATGTCATGAGTGTAATGAATATAAAAAATGTAAGGCAATAATTTCGAATTATTTTATAAAGTCTGAAATTCAAAGTGATTGGTTTGCAAGTGACGATTCCTATTTCAAAGAAACCAAAGAAGGTATTGAAGTTGCTTTTTCAAAAGAGAAGAACAATAAAATTTTCAATATTAATTTAAACGTGTCATGGAAAAATTACGATGATATTTCACTAGAGGTTACCTTTAAAAACACAGCTAATACAAAGATAAAATATGGTATTTCATGGAATGAAAATGAAATTGAAAACACATCCAACCAATACTTGATATCCAATGAGGGAACTTACTCCGTTGAGAATTTAGAAGACAATTTGTATTTAAGTACCAAGTATGAAAAAACTACTTCAATTAATACTGAAGTTGGAGGTGAAAACATATTAAAAATAACCAAGAAAGATGAGAATATTTACTATTCTATTAATGGTGTTTTAGTGGAAACTCAGAAATTAAAAGAATGGGAAGGAAGCACTTTTAAAATCATAATTTTAAATGATGAAAAAGTTGATTCCCCATCGATAATAGTAAAGAGTTTTGTTTTCAAGGATACAGAAACATACGAATCAGTTGAAAATGGATTGGAAACAGGAAAGTTCAATTGGAATGGAAGTGGAACTGGTTTTTATGTAAACAATGAAGGTTTCATTGCGACGAACTATCATGTTATTCAAGATGCATCAGAAATTTGGGTTTTATGCAAACAGAATGGGATGAAGAAAAAATTTAAAGCGACAGTTTTTCAAACAGATAAAACAAATGATTTGGCAGTAATTAAAATTACCGATAGTACTTTTGTTCCTTTACCAATATTACCATATCAATTAGCTTCAGAGACTATTTCTGTAGGAAATGAGGTGTTTTCTTTAGGTTATCCGTTAGCGGATGTTATGGGAGAAACAGTGAAATTTACAGATGGTAAAATTAGTTCTTTAACAGGTATTAATGAAGATGTTACTAAATACCAAGTGACAGCACCAATACAAAACGGAAATAGTGGTGGACCTCTTTTTGATGATTTAGGAAATGTTGTTGGTATAATTGAATCCAGATTAAATAAAGAAAAATACGGCAGTGAAAATGTGAATTATGCCATAAAATCAGGGTTACTGAAGAATATCGTCGATTTGGTTCCAGTAACTACTCAAAAAGGTAAAAGAAAAAAAACAAGCTTGTTGTCTCAAGTTGACAAAATAAAAGTGTTTTCAGACTACGTGGTTATGATTCAAACTTTTTAGTTATGAGGATTTTACTATATTTATATAAAATTTGAAAAACCGTTTAATTAAGTACATATGAGTAAATATCCAAATCCAAATTTTAAAAGAAGTACAACCTTAAAAGAATTTTTAGATTTAGAAATCTCTGAATTGCTTCCAAATCAAGATATAATGATTAAGAATCATCTTAATTTAGTTGAATATCTTGAATGTGAATCGCCTTTTTTCGTGTTGAGAAAATTTAAAAATTATAGTAACAGGGGAAGTAACTATTCTTTTGAAAACCATTCTTTTACCGTTTCAGATAATGAACCTGCACTATGGGTTTTTATGGAAACCTTTAATCAGTTCGAATTAGATTTTTCAGCTTTAATTGAAAACCAAGGATTTCCAATTGCTTTTGCAATAAAAGAAGAAGAGAAAAAAGGGAATATTTGGCAAAACAAAGGAAGAAAGCATCAAGAATTTTCAGCTAACGGATGGAAGCACTGTCATATTTTTCAGTGTTCTCCTTTAGGAGAGACAATAGCTAATAAAAATGATTTAAAAAGAAGAAGCTTACGATTATTAAGTCCTTTAAATCATTTTCCTTTTTTCTCTCCAAGAAAATATGAAATGCCTTATGATTATGGAGAAAATAAAGAGTGTATTGATTATGTTATTTGGTGGCTTTATACTAATTTTTATAATGACGCAAATAAAACCTATTTTAAAACTTTTGTTGAAGAACAGGGTTTTATTATAGCAATTGATGAGCCGAAAGATATTAATATCGAATATTCAATAAAAAATAATCAACTTTCCAAAACTAAGAAAACAGATAATATTATTGTTAAAACAAAAGCCAAAATAAAAGTAACTACAACTTCATCAAAAACTAATAATATTGAAGGTCAAAAAGAAATTAAATGTTTTAAAATATCGGAAAATTGGTATGGTCAAGGTATGATAATTACAGTCAGATTCTACAATGGTAAAATATATCAATATAATCATGATGAGGTTTTTGATAATACAATTTTGCATTATGGAAATTTAGATTGTTGGGAGCGATATGGTTATTATTTAAATTCAAGAAACATTCCAGCTCGTGTTTTACCATTTGTATCAGAAATCATTTAAATAAATTTAAATAAATATGAGAAATCACTTGATTTACTTTTACAGTAGTACGGATTTTTATCATAAACAAAATCAGATAATTGGTTTAGATGGTAGTGTTGATGACTTAAAACTTATCGAATATGGTAAGACATGTTATAATGCAGAAAACAATGATGGAAGCATAGGTGAAACCGGAACCATGTACCCAAAGAATATAACAATTATTCCGTTCAGTCTTTTGTATAAAGAGGAATTAATAATCAAGCATTTAGAGGATGTACTTACAGCGAATGAATACTATATAAAAGCAAATACCATTGATTTTCCATTAATGGCGTTGAAAAACGCAGTAAGTTATTTTAATAAAAGAAAATGGTGTTGTGTAGGACATTACTATCTCTCTCTTTTAAATTTAGCCTTACACAATAAAGGGTACTCCTCAGAAGGAATAAAACCAAGTGCTTTTGTTTCTAATTTTCATAATCAGTTATTTACAAAAAATGATGGAACAAGACTTAAAATAAACGCATGGGCGGGAATGTAATTTATTACATTCCAAATAAATTATGAATAAACCAAAAGCATTTACAATCTGAATACGAGGAGCGCATGATAATATATTTATTAACTAAAAAAAACTAAAAAAATGGGACTATTTGATTTTTTAAAAAGTAAATCTCCTGAGGAGAAAAAAGCAGAAAAATTTAATAAAATTCGACTGCTTACAATTATTCAAGAAAAAAGAAGCATGATGCAAGAGATGATAATTACTTCTGAACATGACGATTCGTTTTTAGACGAAAATCCTAACGGAATCGGAGAGTTTGGCTTAGACAAAACAAATCCAATTCCTGTTAATGGGATTGATAATATTCCAGCCTATATAGACAAACTAAGGTATGAATACACTTCGGTGTCAGGTTCTGGAACAAAAACTTATAATCCAGTAACTTTTCAAAGAACGATTGATTCCGATGAAACTCTAATTGGGTCTAGCAAACCATTAAATGAACCTATTGCAGCTTCAACTTCAGCCCCAAATATCAAAGGGCACATTGATGTTTATAATCTTTATTCCTTTGGAGGAAATAAGTTGGCAAAAATATACATTAATTGCTATTCTCTAAAAACTTCTAATAAAGTTCCAAATGGTTTTGTTCATAGGGATTCAGCACCTGCAATTCAAGATGGTAAAGTGTTAATGGAGTTTGCTAAAAATAGATAATTAGATTTAAAACTTATTATTTTTATCCATCATAATTGATGAAACAATAAATTATTTAATAACCTAAAAAAAATAAAAATGGTAAAAGAATCAGGAGCAGTTCTAGCAACAAAAGAAGATAATTTAGATTCAATTATTGAAAAAATACTTTCTCAGAAAAGTAACGATTCTAAATTCGGCATTTATAGTATGTTTTACATAACTCATAGACATTATGTACCGGCTGTAAATATGTTATTACAAATAAAAGACCCTGATTTATGGAAATTGATAAGAAAGGCTTTTTATCCAACGTTAATAGATAAAATGATGAATTTTTTAGGTATAAAGTAAATTAAACTAAGTACTTACAATCTTAATGAAAGTCTCTTTTGTTAATATAAAATGAAATTATGAAAATAGAAATCGGTGAATCTTTAACAAGTAGTTATTTGAACCACGTAATGGGCTGTAGAGTTATTCAAACCAATTGGAAATTGAGTGGAAACTGGGTTGTTACTGATCACGAAAAAAGCAGGGCAAAATTATTTTACCAAAAAATTATTAATTCTGGTTATTTTGATGAAATATTTAAAGGAAGTTCTTTTGAACAACTTTTAAAGCAAGCCGAAATAGATGTTTTGGGAATCAATACAACCGAGTTGACGGTTTATGGTGTTGATGTAGCTTTTCATGGGGCTGGTTTAAATTATGGTTCTAAAGAAGAAACAGCAGAGCGAATACTAAAGAAAATTTTTAGAACTCTTTTCGTAATGCAAACCTATTTTGAGCAATACAATCACTTTCATTCCTTATTTATTACCCCAAAAACAAACCCTGCTACTTTGAAACTAATTGATGATTTACTTCAAAAGGCTAATGAGTTAATAGATGATGACAGTATCACAATAGGGGTAATTACTAACGACCAGTTTTTTGAAGACATTATTGATTCTACCATTAAAGCATCAAAATCTGAAAATGATACCTCAGAACTATTTTTGAGAAGTGTTAAGTTATTAGATTTAGATTCTAGAAAAGAAATCCCAAATGAAAAAATTAAAGTTTTCATCCCAAAAAATATCATTGAACACAATAATAAGAAAATTGAGGGGATGAAAATAGGACAATATGTCCAACATACTTTTAGGGAAGCTTTTAAACAAGGATTAATATCAAATGATGAAATTCAAAATTTGCAAGATTCACAGTATTCAAAAACAAATTTTAATGCAAATTTTGAAGTATTACGATTAAAAAGTAGAACGATAAAAGATGCTAATGGCAGTACTAGATATTATTCTAGAGAAATTTTTTGTGGTAGTTACCATTTAACGTCACAATGGATAGAGCCACAATGGGATTTGTATTTAAAATGGTTGAAGAAAATTGGATATAAAAATAATTAAATAAAAATGTTTGATAATTTAATTTCAGAACCTTTAGTTTCTAATATTATTAAGCTTTCAAAGCAGATAGAAGATGGTCATCTATTTCATAATGAAAGTATTGATACTATGAAATCTATGATTAAGTTAGAATTTATCTCAAAGGTTTTTGAAGCAAATCTAATGGATGAGAATTTTTTATTAAAAAAATGGGCTGATTATGAAATTCCTCACTTATTAATTTATCAAGACAATATTACTGATTTAAAATATCATATTTTTACACCTTGTAGTTCCGGTAAGAAAGAAAATGCATCATATTTAATTCATCATCATGGCAACAATATTTTAAGTTCTTTTGTTTTTTTTGGTTCAGGATATAAGTCAATCCATTTTGACAAAGAAATATTAAAAAATCAAGACGGTACATTTAATTTGAAAGTTGATAAAATAATATCTCATATAAATGGTAATATAAATATTGTACCTAGTTGGGTGCCCCATTTGGTTTCTAATGTGGAATCTACTACCGCAACAATTGTTTTATGGTCTGAAGACAAAAAATCTAAAACATTTAACAATGCAACAAATGAAATACGAATGAATTACTTTTATGAAAACGGAAGATATTATGGCGTCAATGAACAGGAATTTTTATTTGAAATTAGCAAAATTTCTGATTTTGAAATCGAATCTGAAAAACATATTCAAGCGATTTGTAATTTAATGCAGCAAATAGGTTATTCAAACAATATTTTTTTAAAGAAAATTATTAATAATAGTAATACTCCAAAATCTTGGGTTAAATATTTAAAATTATTATTTTTAGAAAAAAATATAGGACCACCAATTTTTAATATGAAAATTAACACTTTAAATAAGGAAATAAGAATCGAAAATATAGAAAAATAAAATTATAAATATGAAATCAATTAATGTAAAAGCACTTATAGATGCAATTAATAATACTCTAAAAGAACTTAAAAACAATAGTATATCCTTGTTTGGAAAAATTGTTTTTTTCTTTATTTTTCTATTTGGAATTTATTTTTCAATTAAAATAAATTTATATTACAGTATTCCTAGTGTTTTTTTATTTATGGTATTTATCATAATTGTATTTAATGAAATATACAAAAAATTTATTGAAAATATAAATAATGAGCATTATTTAAAAGATGGTAGTCATGAAATTAAAGATTTGTATTATGGAAAAAAAATAACTCTCAATATTTTAAATGGAAAAAGAGAGGGATTTTACATACAATATTTTGAAAAAAATACTACTGTCGAGATTCGAAATCATTATACAAATGGGCAATTAAATGGGCTAAGTGAAGAATTTTATTTAAACGGCCAACTTAAAATTCAATCTGCATGGGAAAATGGAATTGCGCATGGTAAAAAGTATTATTATAATTATGATGGTTTATTAATTTCAGAATCAAACATTTTAAATGGTGATATTATAGAGTATATAGAATATGATAAATATGGAAGAATTAAAATGAAAAATAATGGCAATAAATACTTCTTTTTTAATTGGGATAATATTCAATCCAAAAATATTATTTTATGTGACATTTCTATAGATAAAGATGATTTTATTGGAATTTGGACAAATTATCGTTCAAATGGAGATATTGACTATCAGTTAGATTTTGATAGTGCTACGCTAATTGAAAAAAAATTAGGGGATAATTGGCGTAAAGATGGTTATAAAGTAAAAAAAAATACATATAATTCTTATGGAAAAATAGAAACTCACAATGAAATTTTTATTAAGGATAATCAATCTTATTATACAACTAATCCAAAATTCAGTTATTATAGATTCAATGAAAAAGTATATAGTTATTCAACAGGAATAAAAGGACCTCCTGGATTAGGTGTTGGGTATGTAAATATTAAACCCGTATTCAACATTTTTGATTTAATAAAATCCTTGGATGAAACTTATTTCTTGGGAAACAATATAAAAAATGGTGATAATTTTCGTTTAGCTTCTAATAATACTCTAAATGCTGTTGAATTCTATGAAAAAGGTATTGAAAAAGATGCAAATAGTGATTATGAAGGAGCAATAATTGATTTTACGGAAGCTATTGAAATTGATGGGGAATATATTGATGCTTATAGAGGAAGAGCTTATGCAAAATGGTTTCTGAGAGACTATGAAGGAGCAATTTGTGATTATACTAAAATTATTGATTTTAATCCTGAAGATATTGATGCCTATGAGAGTAGAGGTCGTTCTAAAGCAAGTTTAAAAGATTACAATGGTGCTATTGGAGACTTTGATAAAGTTATTGAATTAGATATTGAAAGTGGGGTTTATTCCTATAGGGGTAGAATGAAAAAAAATCTACTTGATTTTAATGGAGCTTTGCTGGATTTTAATATTGCTGTAGAAAAATTTCCTGATGATGATTCTGGTATTTTTGGTAGAGGAGAACTAAAATATGAAATAGCAGATTATCATGGTGCTATTAAAGATTTTAATAAATGTATAGAGATAAAACCTAACAGAATAATGTCATTTCATAAAAGAGGTGATTGTAAATTAAAAATTGAAGATTTCAAAGGAGCGATTGAAGATTATTCAATAGTTGTTCAAAACAGACAAGATAAATATGGGGTAGATCGTCCTCCATCTGAAAATGCATCAAAACTTCTAGCGTCAGTCTATCATAATAGAGGAATTGCCAGAAGCAAAATTAATAAATATACAGATGCAATTAAAGACTTTAATAAAGCTGTTGAATTGAATCCAAATTGTATAGATGTAGTGAATGAAGATTTAGAACTGACTATCAAACAGCAAGGTTAATTTTTAAAGATTAATAATAACTTATTTATATATCACTCCAAATGGGACTATTCAGTTTTTTTAATAGAAGTAAATTTTCAAAAATGTCTGCTCAAGAAAAGGCAAGAGAACAAGGATATGCATACTTATTGTGTATCGAGTATGCTGCCGAATCTAATAAAACAGAAAAAGGAAATGATAAAGTTTCTGATGAAGATTTAAAAATTTTATCTATTGCATCAGAAGCAATAAATATAGGGACTGAATATCTAGATTGTGAACTAAGAAAAAGTAATTTTTTTGATGAATCTGAAGATGGTAATCATTTCAAAGAAGTGTTATCTAGCTTTGATTTAAAAACTAAAAGATTAGCTATAAAACAAATGCTAATAGTTTATAGTAATAGAGAAAAATTAGAAAATCTATTAGATGAAAATGGAGATTATATTCTTAAAGGTAAATACATGACTCCTATTGAAAAAATAGCATATTTAATGGGGATTAATGAAGAAGTAGAAGGCTTAGTAAATGATATGATTTATGAAATAAATAAATTAGAGTTAAATGATTCTGAATTAGGTAATTCAGAAAATGATTTAACTAAAGTAATTTCAAAATCAGATGAAGAAGATGCACTCAAACACTTAGTAATTGGTATTTCTAAATATGATATAGAAAACTACGAAGGAGCTATAGAAGATTATAATAAATCGATTGAATTGAATCCTAATAATGCTCGTACTTATCTAGAAATTGGTAATGCAAAACTTAAATTAAACGACTACAAAGGTGCTATTTTAGATTACTCAAAATCTATTGAAATAGATTCAAATAATGCAGATGCCTATCATAATAGAAGTATTGCGAAAAGCAAATTAGCGGATTATCAAGGTGTAATTTATGATTGTACTAAAACAATTGAGATTGACAATAATTATACTAGAGCATATTTCAATCGAGGAACAGCATATGCCAATTTACAAGAATTTATGGAGGCAATTGGTGATATGAATAAGGTTATGGAATTAGAACCTAATAATAGTAATGCCTATAAAAATAGAGGGATTTGCATGTATGAATTTGAGCAATACGATAATGCTTTGAAAGACCTAAATAAAGCCATGGAATTAGACCCAGACAGCAATGCATATATTACTATTGATAAAATAAAAGAGGAACTATTAAACATAGAAGTAGAAAGTATAAATAAGATTATTAATACTGTTGAAACAAATTATGAGTTTAAAAATAAAATAGAAGGTTTTATCAAAAATGAAAAAATCAAAAACTTCGAATTAACTATTAGTATTTCTAAATGGTATGGTCATACACCATTTAAATGTAGCGGAGAATTTGAAGGGCATAATTTTACATCTGAAATTGTAGAAGTTGCTAAGTGGGGAATATGCGAACATAATTATAAAGATTTAAATAAATTATTGACTGATATTAAGGATTATGAAATAGAAGTATTGCATAAACATTTAGATATAGATATTATCAGTGAGGAGGAAGATTTTGAAATAGAATTCATTAAATGGGAAGAAGGAACACCTGATGAATTTATTGAAGAAATAGAAGAAGAATGGGGAGCTTTTGATATCAGAGATAATAGTACTGAGGAAGAACAGTTGGATTTTATTTATAAAGAAGGTGCTGTTATTGATGGAATTCGAATACTATTGTCAAATGATGATTCCACTTTTGAATTATCTTGGATATATTCAAAAGAAAACGAAGAAAATGACAAAGTTATATCAGCGTTGAAACATGCCTCTGAATTTAATAAAGACTTACTTGATGAGGCGATTAACAAAATTAGTAATGCGCATATTGACAATGATAAATCCTATGATTATTATGAAAATGGCCAATATCAAGAAGGTATTGAATCAGTAAAAAAGGCCCTCGAGGTAATCCCAAATAGATCTAATTTTTTAGACACGTTAGCAATAGGTTATTATTATTTGGGTGACTATAATTCAGCCATTGAAGCTAGTAATAATTGCATTGATTTTGATATAGAAGAAGATTCTGAAAATGCTGAGCATTATTTTAATAGAGGAAATATTCATTTAAAGATGAATGAAAATGTAAAAGCGAAACATGACTTTGAAAAAGCGTTAGAAATTGATAATTCATTTGAGCCCGCAATTGATGCAATTAACAATTTAATTGAAGAAGAAAATGAATTTGACTTAATAATTAATCAAATCAATACAGAACTTTCTGAATTATCTGATAAAACTAAAGGGGAATTATATGATTATACTTATTGGTTTGATGTTGTTTGTAATAGAGCCAAATCCCATTCCATTTCAATTTATGGTGAACTAAATAACGAAAATATTATTAAGCTAAGTGACGGTCATTGTGAAGAATATCATTATAGAATGATCGAAAATAAAGATATTGAAAAAGCAGAATTTATTACTCCTCGAATAATAAGTTTTGCATTAATTTATGAAAAATTTCTAACAATAAATCAATCTAAACTTAGTTCATATGACATAAGTAAATTAGAAGTATTAAAATTCCATTCAATATCTTCACTTTATGGTAGTATAAAATTTGCTCTTGAAGATATAACAGAAGGCAAGAAATTGGTGAATGATATATATCCTAATTATATTGAAGAATTAACAAGCAAAAGCCTAACTAACAAAACAGAAGATGAAAGTGAAGAATCAATAAGGTTATTTTCTCCTAAAGTACGATTTCTCTTAAATGGATTAATAATTAATAAAATACAGGAATCAATTCCTCAAAAAAACACTTCTGAATTTGTTAACCTAATTAAATTAGTTAATCAAATTTTACCAGTTGATAATTCGAATGAGTTTAATAAAAATATTGAAATATATGATTTAATAAATGCTGAAATTGCTTTATTTAATAACGAACAAACTTTATTACTTCAGAGATTATTTTCAGTTTTAATAATTTATTCTAAACAGTTTTTATATGTAGACCTTTTAATTTATGTTATTGAATTAATAAACAAGTTTGGAATTGAAATTTCTGATGACATAGAAAATGATATTAACGAAACAGAAATAGTTTTTGAAATAGTTGAAAGACTAAAAGCAAAATTTAGCATATTTAATTTTGTTGAAACTTTAAAATCAAGATTATTTTCTGGAATTATACAAAATGAAGAAGAATTATTTGAGGTAATTGCAAATGAATTTTCAATAGATATTTTTTTGGGAGAGGATGAGAAAATTAGAAACGCAACAGAAGGACTTGAAATTCATATAAAACGTGCATTTGAAATGATAGGAGCATCTAAAATGATAAAATTTGATGTGGATTATTTAGCTACAATTTTAAATGATCATGATGATGACAGATTCTATGGATTTGATTATGTTGAAAATTATCACACTATTTATTTGAGTATTTATAATTGCTTAATCGAATCTTCTGGAAAAGAATTGAAAATGGAATAATTGAGTTTTAGTGTAAATTTACTTCAGAAGCAATCATTATCAGACATAGATACCTTTCAGATTTATTTTAATTTTATAAGTTGAATTAAGCAACATTTTTATTTTTATTTCTTAAAAAATAGTAACCATATCACATATGTTAGTTTAAACCTGACATATGTGATATAAAATATAAATACAAAAAGAATACAACCTACTAATTTTAAGTATAGCAAACGATTGCTACTATTATCAAAACTTCCAATAGTAACAAAATCTATACTTTTTACGTTACGAAAACCATCTAAAAAAGAATACATATCGCATATCGCAATGCACAATATAACTTTGGCAAAATACTATATTTTTTGCCAAAGTTATATTTATTAAAAATAATTGACTACTTTTACTTTTAAATAAATTAAAATTGGAAAAAACGATTGAAAATCAGATAAAATACTACTTTGAAAATAATAAAATTATTTCAAAAGAAGATCTAATGATAGCTATCAGAAACGATTTCTCTAATTGGTCTGATAATACCATCAATGCCTATTTGTACCTATTAAAAAAACGAGGTGTTATAAATAATCTGTCAAGAGGAATTTACACCTTAGGTAAAGTCGAAACTTTTAGTCCACAAATCAGTGAACAGCTAAAAAAAATAGCATACCGTATTAACAAAGCGTATCCATTTATTAATTATTGTGTATGGGACAGTTCCTGGCTAAATGACTTGATGCGCCACCAACCATTCAAACATTTTGTAATTATCGAAGTAGAAAAAATAGCTGTAGAACAAGTATTTAATGATTTAAACAATAATTTTTCAAAAGTATACATAAATCCAGACGATATTTTTTTTGATAGATATATTAGTGCATCAGAAGATGTCATTATTGTAAAAAACTTATATTCTGAAGCACCCACTCTAAAACGAAACGAGCTTACAATACCAACGCTTGAAAAAATTTTGGTTGACATGCTAATCGATAAAGAACTATTTGCAGCACAACAAGGAGAACTCGATTTTATTTTTAAATCCGCTTTCGATAAATACGATATCAACGAAGCAAAAATGAAACGATATGCCGCAAGGAGAAATCGAGAAACAGAATTAGAAAAAATGATAAATATAAGTTTGGCAAAATAACTGCTTTTTTGACAATAACATATAAATATGATAAACAAAGAAACCTATACAATAGATTGGATTTTCAACTTAAAAAACAAGTTAGGAAAACAGGTCGATGCCAAATTAATTGAAAAAGTAATTTGGGCACTAAAACTATTGGAACAATTACAAATAAACGGTTTAAACTTTATATTCAAAGGCGGTACGGCTTTAGTATTAGCAACCGAAAAACCAAAACGATTTTCAATCGACATCGACATTATAACAGAACATTCTGAAAAAGAAATAACCGCAGTTTTACAAAAAATAGTGGACGATAAAATCTTTCTTGATTGGGAAGACGACAACAACCGTAAACATACACCCGATGCGCCTATAGGCCATTTCAAAACTTATTATAAAAGCGTTGTAGATGGAAATATAGAACCAATCCTTTTAGACCTACTCTATACGGCAAACCCATACCCGGAAGTTATAAAACTACCAATAAAACATGCTTGGTTATCAACTTCAGGAGAAGAAACGATGATTACAATGCCAACTTTTGATGCCATTTTAGGAGATAAACTGACAGCATTCGCGCCAAAGACTACGGGAATACTATTCAGTAAAAACCGCCCAGTAGAAATCATAAAACAATTATACGATATTGCATTTCTATTCGACAACATAACTGATATAACAGTAGTAAAAAACAGCTACAACAAAGTGGTTCACGAAGAAATCGGTTTCCGAAAATTAGACATTACAGCAAAAGAAGTATTAAACGATACGTGGCATACATGCTATACTTTAGCAGAAAGAGAAGATAAATCCGAAGATTTCAAACAATTACAACTTGGTGTAAAAAACTTTACCAACTTTACCATAGATAAGTTCACCATTGAAGAGGCAATAATAGCAGCAGCTAAAGTCGCTTACCTAACCAAACTAATACAATCCGAAAAGGAAATAAAAATCGAAAAGTTTAAAAACCCATTAGAAACAAAAGATTGGCTAATTGAAAACCAACAATACAACAAAATAAGCAAGTTAAAAAAGAACAACCCAGAAGCTTTTTACTATTGGTATAAGGCTTTACAATTAAACAAACATTAGATGGCATTAAGCTGGAACGAAATAAAAGACAGAGCAGTTAAATTTACCAAAGAATGGAAAGACACTACTAATGAGGAAGCAGATGCTAAACCATTTTTAGATGCTTTTTTTGATGTATTTGGGATCACTCGTAAAAAGATTGGAACATTTGAACACCGAGTAAAGAAACTTTCGGATGCCGATGGGTATATCGATTTGCTTTGGAAAGGAACTATTTTGGTGGAAATGAAAAGTCGTGGTAAAAACCTAGACAAAGCCTTTCAACAAGCGATTGATTATACTCATGGACTAAAACAAAACGAACTCCCAAAATACGTTTTGGTATGCGATTTCCATATTTTCAGATTGTACGATACTGAAGAACAAACCACTATAGAATTTACTATTGATGAATTAATTCAAAACGTGCAAAGTTTTGGTTATTTATTAGGCTACCAAAAAAAGACCTTTAAGGAACAAGATCCAGCCAATATCAAAGCTGCTGAATTAATGGGAAAACTCCATGACCGTTTAGAAGAAATTGGTTATGAAGGACATCCTTTAGAAGTGTATTTGGTTCGCATTTTATTCTGTTTGTTTGCAGAAGACACGACCATTTTTGAAAAACAACAGTTTCAAGATTACATAGAAAACAGAACCGCTGAAGACGGAAGTGATTTAGCTTCAAAAGTTCAAGAATTGTTCCAGGTATTAAATACAGCAAAAGACAAGCGATTCAAGAATTTAGACGAGCAATTAAACGATTTTCCGTATGTAAATGGTAAATTGTTTGAAGAAATTTTACCCATGGCAAGTTTTGACAGCAAAATGCGCCAAGCCTTGTTGGATTGTTGTTACATCGACTGGAGTAAAATTTCACCGGCTATTTTTGGTTCCATGTTTCAAAGTGTAATGAACCCTAAAGAACGCAGAAACTTAGGAGCACATTATACCAGTGAAAGCAATATCTTAAAATTAATCAAACCCTTGTTTTTAGATGAACTGTGGGCTGAATTTGAAAGTTTAAAAGGCAATAAAAACAAATTACCCGAATTCCATAAAAAAATCAGTCAACTCAAATTCTTAGACCCTGCTTGTGGTTGTGGTAACTTCTTAGTAATTACCTACCGCGAATTACGTTTGTTAGAATTAGAAGTTTTACGAGCTACCTACAAATCAGGACAAGGTGTTTTAGATGTTAGCGATATCATTTGGCTCGATGTTGACATGATGTGCGGCATTGAATACGAAGAATTTCCTGCAAGAATAGCCGAAGTAGCCATGTGGTTAATTGACCACCAAATGAACATGCAAATAAGCAATGAATTTGGGCAATATTTTGCTCGTTTACCGTTGAAAAAATCAGCTAAAATTGTGCATGGGAATGCTTTAAGAGTAGATTGGGAAGAAGTTGTTCCAAAAAAAGCACTAACTCATATTATTGGAAATCCACCTTTTTTAGGACATCACATGCAAAGTGAAGAGCAAAAAAAAGATTTACATTTTGTTATGCAAGGAATAAAAGCTGCAGGTGTTATGGACTATGTTACAGCATGGTATTACAAAGCGTCAAAATATATTTTAGACACAAAAATAAAAGCTGCTTTTGTTTCGACAAATTCTGTTGTTCAAGGCGAACAAGTAGGGATTTTATGGAGTTACTTATTAAGTAATTTTAATATTAAAATTCATTTTGCACATCGCACATTTAAATGGAATAATGAAGCAAAAGGTAATGCAGCAGTATACTGTGTAATTATTGGTTTTGCAAATTTTGACACAAATAACAAGTATATATTTGATTACGAAGATATAAAAGGAGAAGCGCATGAACTCAAAGTTAAAAATATCAATCCGTATTTAGTAGATGCAAAAGATATATTAATTGAAAATAGAAATACTCCAATATGTAATGTTCCAAAAATGATGTATGGTAGTAAGCCTACAGATGGAGGCTTCTATATTCTTAGTAATGAAGAGAAAATAGATTTTTTAATCAAAGAGCCTAATGCTAGCAAATTTATTAAACCTTTTTTAAGTGCCCGAGAATATTTAAATGGTGAAAAAAGATGGTGTATTTGGTTAGTTGATGCAAATCCTAATGAATTGAAAAATTGCCCTATGATTCTTCAAAGAATTGAAGCTGTGAAAAAATTCAGAAGTGAAAGTATAGCTGCATCAACTCGTGATTATAAATATCATAATTTATTTAGACAAGTTACTCAACCAAAAGATGATTTTTTATTAGTTCCAAGAACTACTTCCGAAAACAGAAATTACATTCCAATTGGATTTTTTTCTAAAGATTTTATTGTAAGTGATACTTGCCAATCAATTCCAAATGCAAGTTTATTTCATTTTGGAATTCTTAATTCAACCATGCACATGGCATGGGTAAAAACAACTTGTGGTAGATTAAAAAGTGATTTTCGATATTCAAAAGATATTGTTTACAACAACTATCCTTGGCCAGAGAATCCATCTGAGAAACAAATAAAAACGATTGAAGAAAAAGCACAACATGTTTTAGATGTTAGAGCTTCGTTCCCTACTAGTTCATTAGCAGATTTATACAATCCATTAACTATGCCACCCGCATTAGTAAAAGCGCACAACGAATTAGACAAAGCCGTGGATGCAGCCTACAGTAAGCAAGCCTTCACCAGTGAAGCAAAACGCATGGAATTTTTGTTTGAGTTGTATGAAAAATATACCGCCGGGTTGTTTGTTAAGGAGAAGAAAGGGAAGAAATAAAATAAAGCAATATAAATATTAGGCAAAAGATAACTTTAATTCTGTAAAATTAGATAAGTTGAAAAGTAAAAAAGGGAATTGCCATTTATGCGGAGAGTTAAAAGAGCTTACATTTGAGCATATTCCACCGAAAGCGGCTTTCAATGATACTCCAATACTAATTCAAAAACACGAACATTTGTTTGATGAAAAAAGTTATGTTTATGGCAAATCAATAAGAAGTAATAATGGCTCTGGTTCCTATTGTTTTTGTAAAAGTTGTAACAATAATACCGGAACTTGGTATGCTAGAGATTTCTCTGAATTTGTAGGTCAATCATACAATCACTTTAATAATGTTGAAAAGATAAACAGAGCTAATCTTATCGAATTTAATTTTAAACCTTTGAATGTTTTGAAGCAAATTCTAACTATGTTTTTAGCTATTGACCATTCAAATTATCTCAAAAATGATAAAGAATTAGTAAACTTCATTTTAGAAAAGGACAACAATTCATTACCTGATAAGTATCAAGTTTATTTATATAATACGATTTCAAAACATAAACGATTATATGGGATACAATGGAATAATTTTAATGGTTCAATGAATACTCATTCTGAAATAACATTTAATCCTTTTGGATATTTTCTGACAGTTGATTCTCCTCCACCTATTGAAACAATGACCAATATAACCGATTTTAAAAAGTTCCAATTTAATGAGCAAAAGAAATATATAATTCCATTATTCTATTTAAAAACGGACAATATGTTCTTAGGACAGTATGAATAATTATCATCAAATATTTTAAAGTAGTACTAAAATAAGAAAGTTTTACATTTCAGTTGCCACTCCTTTGCCAACGCTCCAAAAAGAAAGTGTATGTAACTTTCATTTTGTCGCAATTATATCCAATATTTGCAACAAAAAATAAAATAAAATGCTGTAAAATATTGATTTTTATGCCAATAGATAAAATGATAAAAATAGAGGTTTGCGTTTTTTTATTTCATATTTTATGGATATTGACAAGAAGATTAAGAAAATTAAAAAGACACATTTGATATAAATACTATATCAAAAAGTAATAAATTTGTTAATTATTACAAAATTTCACTTATAAGTGAAATATTTATTTACCTTTGTACTCCTTTATAGAGTAATGAATTGCGAAATAGTAAAATTAGAAGAGTTTAGTGGTAATCAAACCTCAGTATATTCTATTTATATTGAGGAAGAGGAAATGACTTTATATGACAGATTTGTTATTGAGAATAAAGAACAATTTTTGGCTGAAATAAATGACATTAACAACCGATTAATAAGCATTGGCAAAATTGGTGCTAGAGAAAATTTCTTTAAACTTAAAGAAGGGAACCCCAGTGATGGTGTTTGTGCATTATATGATAATCCAAATTCTAATTTAAGACTGTATTGCATAAGATATGGTACAAGTATTGTATTAATTGGCGGAGGCGGATATAAACCAAAAACAATAAGCGCTTTACAAGAAGATAAAAAACTAAAAGAAGAAAATTATTTTCTTCGAGAATTATCAAAAGAAATTAAACAAAGAATGTTAGATAAAGAATTAAAATTCACAACTGATTATTTAGATTTTGAAGGAGATATTAACTTTAATTTTAACGATGATGAATAACAAACCAAGAACATACAAAAGCCCAATCCTAAAAGAACTTATTGAAAATATTTCTCAAGAAGAATTGGAGAAAACAGAAAGCAAAATGCGTCTTGCTGTAAAAATTGCTGACGCAATTAAAGTTAAAGGCTATGCAAAAAATGAATTTGCAAAAAAAATTAATAAAAACAATTCAGAAATAAGCAAATGGTTAAGTGGAACTCACAATTTTACTCACGACACACTAATGTTATTACAAAAAGAATTAGATGTTAATTTAGTGAATTCAGAAATAAACGAAAAGATTGAAATTAAAAATATCCAATTTGTTGTTAAAACAGCCAGTTTATCAAAAAACAATTTTAATTTTTATGGGTTATTTAATTTCAAAAAACCTGATTATGTAAGCACATATTCACTTTCTACAAATTAGTTATGGAAAAAGAACAAAACATTAGCTTTAGATTAAAAAACATAGAGTTGTTACAATCAAGTCTAGCATCAATTGACTATGTAATTACTAATGAGACAATATTCAAATTCAATATTAACATAGAGCATTTAGTTAATATTAATGAAAATTATATTGCTATAAAGCCCAATGTAGAAATATTTACGGAAGAGAACGATTTTGTTTTGGGTAAACTATCCTCCAGCCTAATTTTTGAATTTGAAAATTTGAATAGTTATGTTGTTGTTAACGAAGTTAAATTACCATCAGACATCATTATTGCGATGAACTCAATTTCAATTTCAACAATTCGTGGCATTATGTTTTCTACATTTAAAGGAACTTATTTACATAACGCCTTTTTACCCGTAATAGATCCTAAGTCATTTAATGTTGACAAATAGTTTTTAAATTATTATATCTAAAGATTGTACCAGTAATGCTTCACATAAGAACAGCTTACCGGTCTTTTTTTTAAAATAAAGTATTAAAAAGTCATTATCTCATTCAACTGCACAAAATCCTCGTTTAGTCCAAGTATTCCTAAACTCACATCTTTGTTTGCTTCATTTCGCTAATTTCATTTCCAATAGCGAGAATATCTTTTTCCGTTCGGTGGTAAAAAGGACGTTTTACATTTCAGTAGTCACTCCTTTGCCAACGCTCCAAAAAAATTACTGGCACAGTTTTTAGAAAAAACACGTACGCTTCACAACTTGCGCCAGTAATTTTTTTTCCAAAGCTTCTTTACTGCATATTCCGGTGATATTGACCACCCAATTCCAATTTAAAGTGACCACCTGATTCCAATTCAAAATGACCACCTGATTCCGGAGTAAAATGTCCACCCCAATTTTTCATAAAAAACTACTTTTT
>CANGCT010000039.1 GCA_947452415.1 Flavobacteriaceae bacterium | reverse complement strand
TTTACAATCCGCAAAAAGAATTGCCTTTAAATTTAGAACTCGCTCCTAATACTTGGGTGATTTCTGTTATTATTTCTATTCAAAAATTTCACGCGTTATTTTCTAATGAATCGGGAAGCATTCCTTTTTTAAGTGAAGAAAATAAAGATCGTAAATATTATACAGAGAGCGACATCAGTCCTTCAATGGCTATCGTTTTGAGTCAGTTATTTCATTATAATTTGAATCCGTCGATAAAAAATCTATACTATAAAGGTAAAGGTTACGAATTATTAAGTTTGTATTTCAACCGTTCAGAAGATCCAAATGCAGAGCAATGTCCGTTTTTAATTGATGAAGAAAATGTGGTGAAAATCAAAAAAGCCAAAGAAATCATCATTACCAATATGGCCGAACCTCCAGGATTGGAAGAATTGGCAGAGCAAGTAGGTTTGAGTTTGAAGAAACTAAAAATGGGTTTCAAACAAATTTATGGTGATACCGTTTATGGTTTTCTTTTGGATTATAAAATGGATTATGCACGCCAATTATTAGACAGCGGATCTTATAATGTAAATGAAGTGGGTTTGAAAATTGGTTACAGCACTGGAAGCCATTTTATTGCAGCCTTCAAGAAAAAATTTGCAACGACGCCAAAGAAATATTTGATGTCAATTAATGTAACTATTTAAAAATAAATACAAACCCTTGCAGGGTTTAAAACTCTGCAAGGGTTAAATAAAAAAACAAAAATGAAAGGAGTATTACTAGTAAATCTTGGTTCGCCAGAAAGCCCAACTGCTAAAGATGTTAAGCCGTATTTAGATGAATTTTTAATGGATAAATACGTAATTGACGTTCCGTTTTTATTGCGTGCTTTATTGGTTCGCGGAATTATTTTACAAACCCGTCCTAAAAAATCGGCAGAAGCTTACGCTAAAATTTGGTGGGAAGAAGGTTCTCCGTTAGTGGTGATTTCGCAACGAATGCACAAAAAAGTTCAGGCACTAGTGGATATCCCAGTGGCGTTAGCCATGCGATACGGAAGCATGACAATCTTAAAAGGACTTCAAGAATTGAAAGACAAAGGTGTGGACGAAGTAATGCTGATGCCTTTGTATCCGCAACATGCTATGGCTTCTACAACGACCATTGTGGTTTTGGCAGAAGAATTGCGTCAGAAACATTTTCCAGAAATGAAATTCACCAATGTTCCTGCTTTTTACAACAAACCCGATTATATTCAGGCATTAGCCAATTCTATAAAAAGTCATTTAGATACTTTTGATTACGATCATTTGTTATTTTCATACCACGGAATTCCGAAGCGTCATATTCGCAAAACAGATATAACCAAATCCCATTGCAAAATTGATGGTTCTTGTTGTAATACTCCTTCGCCAGCACATGAATTTTGCTACCGCCACCAATGTTATGAAACGACCAAACAGGTTGTAAAATTACTTGGTATTCCAGAAGGAAAATACAGCCAAACTTTTCAATCTCGCTTGGCGGGTGATAAGTGGTTAACGCCATACACGGATGTGGAAGTGAATAAAATGCCTGATCAAGGAATCAAGAAATTGGCTGTAGTAACTCCAGCTTTTGTATCGGACTGTTTAGAAACTTTGGAAGAAATTGCTATGGAAGCAAAACACCAATTTATAGAACACGGAGGCACCGATTTTATGGCAATTCCTTGTATGAATGATGGTGATGAATGGTGCGGCGTTGTGGCGAGTTGGGTTAAGGAGTTTGAAAATAAATAGTTGATTAATATTTAAGGTTTCAAGTTTAAGGTTTCAAGTTTTGTGTGCTAATTGAGATTCCTACGGAATGACAAACTTAGTGTAAAACTTGAAACAAAAATTAATGAGATTCCTACGGAATGACAAACTGGGTCCAAAATTTTGAAACTTGAAACAAAGAAAACCTGAAACAAAAAATAAATGGAACTCTACAACTACCTAAAATCCCTTCACCTCATCTTTGTAGTAACTTGGTTTGCAGGGTTGTTTTACATCGTTCGCCTGTTTGTTTATCAAATTGAAGCCAACGATAAACCATCGCCAGAAAAGGAAATTTTGCTACAGCAATACAAAATAATGACGTACCGACTTTGGTATATTATTACTTGGCCAAGTGCCATATTGGCAAGTATTTTTGCGTTTTGGATGTTGTTTTTTACCGACTTAGGAAATGCATGGTTACACATGCCTTGGATGCATGTCAAACTAGGATTTGTATTTCTATTGTACTTATACCATTGGAAATGCCATTTAATTTACAAGCAATTACAAAACGATCAATTCAATTACACTTCCAACTTTATGCGCCTTTGGAATGAAGGTGCTACTATTATTTTATTTGCAGTAGTTTTTTTAGTAATTTTAAAAAATGCTTTCAATTGGATTTATGGCGTAATCGGAATCTTCTTATTTTCGCTTCTGATAATGCTTGGTTTTAAATTTTATAAAAGAATACGAGAGAAAAAATAGTGCTCAGTAATCAGTACTCAGTTTAACTGAACACTGAACACCGAACACTGAACACCGAACACTATGTTTAACGGCTTCAAAATGTCTATGCTTTCCCTTCGAATTAGGATTTTCCTATCGATGATTGTATTGATATTAATTGCTTCTATTTTAATGGCGTCCATATCGGTAATTCAGTTTAAAAACGAAGCCCGAAGGTACCACCAAGAACGTCTTGACCGAAAAGAAGATGCCGTAAAAGAACACATCAACTACATTTTATCCAATACTACTTATCCGCTTACCGAAAGAAATCTTCCTTATATTTTTAAGGATAAAATTCATGAATTATCCGACATTCACAATGTAGAAATCAACATTTATAGTCTTACTGGAAATCTATTAAAATCTTCCAAAGCCTCCTTTTCTGTCGATAATGTTTCGCCTCCCATCCCAAAATATGTTATTAAATTAGTGCAGTCGTCTATCGAAAAGCGCTATGTAGATATTAAAAGTGTCGATGGTGTAAAAATCCGTTCTTCCTTCAGCCAAATTAAAGACGACAAATTTAAACCCCTCGGGATTTTAAATTTACCCTATGTAGAAGACGACAGTTTTTACGAAAGTGAAATTCAGGATTTCTTGGTTCGATTGAGTCAAGTGTACTTTTTCATGTTAATTATTGCCTTTGCCCTAGCCTATTTTTTATCCAGTTATATCACCAAATCGTTGAAAACTATTTCCGACAAAATTAACCAAACAAGCCTGGACCAAAAGAATGAAAAAATTGTCATTGAAGCCAACAGTCGCGAGATCAATTCCTTGATTAACGCCTACAATAGGATGGTGGACAAACTAGAAGAAAGTGCAACTATGTTAGCGCAAAGTGAGCGGGAACAGGCTTGGCGAGAAATGGCAAAACAAGTGGCGCATGAAATTAAAAATCCGCTTACGCCGATGCGATTAACAGTGCAGAGTTTCCAACGAAAATTTGATCCGGAAGATCCTGATTTGAAACAAAAACTAAACGATTATTCCAAAACATTGATCCAACAAATTGACACTATGAGTTCTGTGGCATCGGCCTTTTCAAACTTTGCCTCCATGCCGGCACAGCAAAATGAAACTTTAAATGTCGTGGAAGTTGTAGAATTTTCTCTGGAAATTTTCAACGAAGAATACCTTCATTTTGAAAGCGAGGAAGAAGAAATCATAACCATTATGGATCGAACCCAATTGGTGCGAATCATCACCAATTTGGTCAAAAATGCCATTCAAGCCATCCCAGAAGAGCAAGAACAAAAATCAATTGTGGTTGCCGTAAAACGAGTAGATAATATGGTAAATATTACGGTAAAAGACAACGGAATTGGCATTGAAGCCGAAAATATAGAGCGCATTTTCGAACCCAAATTCACCACCAAAAACAGCGGTATGGGACTTGGTTTAGGAATTATCAAAAACATCATTGAAAATTACAAAGGAACTATTACATTTGAAACCCAGCACAGAAAAGGAACTACTTTCATTGTTTCGCTTCCTATAATTTAAAATTAGTAGCGAAACGTTTGGGCATTTTAGTAAACATCGTTCCCGCTTTCCACTGCAATCTCGCCAAGAAAAATGGCGAGGATTTCCGCTGCAATCGGGGCTAAACAGAAAAGTTCTTTTGTGAAAATAAAATTAAAAAGTAAACATAAAATCAATACACATTCGCACCACTTACATTTTGTGAAATTATTTAAATAATAAATTCGTAACAATTGGTGAAATTTGTGTTTAAAAAAACAAACTATGACCTTCGAAAACATTCTTATTACCTCCGAAAACGGAATTGGGCAAATCACCATCAATCGCCCGTCTAAATTAAATGCTTTAAACGTTGCCACTATTAAAGAGTTGCACGATGGTTTGGAAAGTTTAAATTTCAACCCCGAAATTAAAGTAATTATTCTTACTGGCGAAGGAGAAAAAGCCTTTGTTGCTGGTGCCGATATTTCGGAATTCGCACATTTTTCAATCACAGAAGGAGCCAAATTAGCGCAACAAGGACAAGAGTTATTATTTGATTTTGTTGAAAATTTAAACACCCCAGTTATTGCAGCCGTGAACGGATTTGCACTTGGTGGCGGATTGGAATTAGCCATGGCATGCCATTTCAGAATTGCTTCCGATAATGCCAAAATGGGCTTGCCAGAAGTTTCTCTTGGAGTTATCCCAGGTTATGGCGGAACACAACGTTTACCTCAACTAGTAGGAAAAGGTCGCGCTATGGAAATGATTATGACTGCTGGAATGATTACTGCCGAAGAGGCACACAGAGCAGGATTAGTAAACCACGTAGTGCCACAAGCAGAACTTTTAGAATTTACAAAATCTATAGCACAACGCATTATGAAAAACTCTCCAGTTGCTATTGGCAAAGCCATAAAAGCAGTGAATGCCAATTTTAAAGATGGCGTTAATGGATTTGAAACCGAAATAAAAAACTTTGGAGATTGCTTCGGAACCGAAGATTTTAAAGAAGGAACCACGGCTTTCTTAGAAAAAAGAAAGGCGGATTTTAAAGGAAATTAAGGGCAAGTGTTCAGTCTCCAGTGTTCAGTGTTCCGTTAAAAACGGATTTTAAATATCATATTATTATACTATTTTGATATTGTAATATCATATTATTATACTATTTTGATATTGTAATATCATTTTATTATATATTTGCATTATAAATAGGTGTAAAATGATAAATAGAACGCAACAAAAAGAAATAGATTCCTATCTTTTTAAAGGAAAAGCAATACTGCTATTTGGCGCAAGGCAAGTAGGTAAAACTTCTTTGATAAAAAATACAATTCGCAACTATCCTCATTTATGGCTAAATGGAGATGAGCCAGATACCAATATTTTATTAGAAAACATTACAACCGATAGACTTAAAGCATTAGTGGGGGACAAAAAAATTCTAGTGATAGATGAGGCCCAAATGGTGCATAATATTGGTTTGTTGATAAAACGAATGGTAGATAATTTTCCCGAAATTCAAGTTATTGCTTCTGGAAGTAGCGCCTTTGAACTTGCAGATAAAACCAAAGAAAGTATGGTTGGGCGAAAAGAAGAAATACATCTTTTTCCGTTTAGTTATCAAGAAATGGTGCATCATACTAATTTTGTAGAAGAAACAAGATTAGTACCGCATCGATTAATTTATGGATATTACCCCGAAGTGGTAAACAATCCTGGAAAAGAAGAAAAAATTCTTAATGATTTAGTGGATGGATTTTTGTATAAGGATATCCTAAATTTAGAGGGCATAAAAAAATCAAGCACTTTACAACGTCTAGTTCAAATGTTGGCACATAGAATAGGAAGTGAAATAAAATATTCTTCCTTGGCTAATGATTTAGGAATAAATAGATTAACCGTTGAAAAATACATTGACATCCTCGAAAAAAATTTTATCGTTTTTAGTCTAAATGCGTTTAGCAAAAATCAAGATAATGAACTAAAAAAAGGAAGGAAAGTATATTTCTGGGACAATGGATTACGAAATAGAATAATTAAAAATTTTACACCTATTGAACTTCGAGAGGATGTTGGGGCATTATGGGAAAATTTCATTATCAGCGAAAGAAAGAAAAAATTATCGCAAGAAAATCAATACAAAGACACCTTTTTTTGGCGCAATACACAGCAAGCAGAAATTGATTATCTGGAAATTAAAAACAACGTAATAGAAGCATTTGAAATAAAATACAGTCCAAATATAAACGTAAAATTCACGAAATCCTTCACCGAAAAATACCATCCAAAATCAACTAAAGTAATTCATAAAGAGAATTTTTGGGATTTCTTATTAACGGATTTAAAATAAATTAAATCTACTTCTCTCCTTCCCATTCGGCATAAAACTGCGAAAGGAAATTTTCCATGAATTTATGTCGTTCTAAAGCGATTTTTTTTCCAGTTTGGGTATTCATTTTATCTTTTAACAAAAGAAGTTTTTCGTAAAAATGATTGAGCGTTGGTGCTTTACTATTTTTATATTCTTCTTTGGTCATTTGCAAATTTGGTGCAATATTGGGAAGATACAAAGGGCGATTTTTAAATCCTCCGTAATTAAAAGTACGCGCAATTCCAATAGCTCCTAGAGCATCTAATCGGTCAGCATCTTGAACGATATCTAATTCTTTGGAGGTGAATTTCTTTTCAAAATTACCTCCTTTAAATGAAATATTTTCAATGATATTAACCACATGCGCGATAACTTCTTTGGATGCTTTTTGAGATTCTAAGAACTCACGAGCCAATTTTGGCCCTATAGTTTCATCCCCGTTATGAAATTTACTATCGGCAATATCGTGAAGCAATGCACCTAGTTTTACAATTTCTAAATTGCAATCTTCCGCACTAGCAATCAATAGCGAATTTTTATACACTCGTTCCACATGAAACCAGTCGTGCCCTGCTTCAGCATTTTGTAGACTTTCTTTTACAAAAAGGATAGTGTTATCTAATATTGACATACAATTTGGGGTAAAAAAATCCTTTTTTATTAAGGAAAGGATTTTGGTATCTATTTAATTTTTTTTCTAACCAATTAATGCGGGTTGTACCCATTTAAAAATATGCGTTTCTTCTGGAAGTACTAATCTTTCAGAAATTTTAGCCATTCTAGCAGGTAATTTCATTAGATAATCTCTTGCTTTTTCGGCTTCATCCGTAAGACTTCCTATTTTGTCAATTTGCCACTTTTCAATAAGTTTCTGCATAATATCTACATAATCATTGGCGGTATAAACACCAAGTTTTTGTGCAGAATCTGAAAATTGATTGAAAGCAGTACTAATAGATTGACCAGACTCTCTTAAAAAATGTGCGGGCATAGTGATTTTTTGTTTCATCATGTATTGAAACGCCAACATCATTTCGCTTGGGTCTACTTTAAAAATTTGGTTTACAAATTCGCTATACGCATGGTGATGACGCATTTCATCGCCAGCAATCATTTTACATACTTTAGAAAGTTTGTTGTCACCATATTGTTTCGCAATTTGAGAAACTCTATTGTGCGAAACGTAGGTTGCCAATTCTTGAAAACTGGTGTACACAAAATTCTTGTAAGGGTCTTTTCCAGTTCCAATATCAAAACCATCATTAATTAAATGGTGTGTAGTCATTTCTACTTCGCGCATGTTTACTCGACCCGACAAATAAAGGTATTTGTTTAACAAATCACCATGACGGTTTTCTTCCCCGGTCCATTGGCGAATCCATCTGGACCAACCATTGCGTTCCAAATTATCAATTCCTTCTACTTCCATCAACCAAGATTCGTAGGTAGGCAATGCTTCTTCGGTAATGGTATCTCCAACCATGGCTACCCAAAAATCATAGGGCAAATCTTTAGCAATTTCTCTTAATTCTTTAACGTCTTCAAAGAAAGTATCACTTTGAGAATCTGGCAAAAAATCAGACGGTTGCCATATTTTTTCCACTGGAATTAAAAATTGATCTATGAAAGAATCAACGTTTTTTTCTAAAAACTGCATTACTTCCAAACGGATATTTTTTATTGACATCAGGTATTAATTTTAGATATTGGATTTTAAATTGTTCCTACTTAAGGGATTTTATTATTGTTTCTTCTGTTTTGGTCATTATTTCTGCAAACGGATAGTCTTTTACTGCTAATGGTTTGTGAATGATAAATTCCAATTTATTTCCTAATCCCATGGGGAAAGGGCCAAATTTAACCATTTTCCACGAATTATTAATAGAAATTGGAACAACATAAGCTGAAGGCGCATATTTACAGAGAATTTTTAATCCGCTTTGAGCAAATTCTTTTGGTTTTCCGTCTTTACTTCGAGTTCCTTCCGGAAAAATTACTGCAGACCGGTTATTGATTTCTATATATTCTGCCAAACCTTTTATTAAAGGAATTGCTTGTTTTGGGTCTTTTCTATCGATAAGAATAGAACCGCCATGACGAAGATTATACGACACGCTCGGAATTCCTTTTCCTAATTCTTTTTTGCTTACAAATTTGGCATGGTGTTTTCTTAAATACCAAATTATCCCAACGATGTCGTACAAACTTTGGTGGTTTGCTGCAAAAATAACCGGCACATTCTCTGGAATTAGTTCTCTATTTTTAAAAGTATAGGTAGTACCAAGAATGTTAGTACAACGAACTAAAAAGAAATTTAAATAATCTACACTTTTTTTATGAGCTTGGTATCCAAAAACATTAAAACTTACCCATTGAATAGGGTGAAAAACGGCCAAATAAAGTCCGAAACAAAGATAAAAAATGACCGAAATAGGGTAGGAAAGGATCTTTTCCATAAGGGCTAAAAATTTGTTTGTAAAAATAAGAAATATATTTTGGTTAAAATTGTTTAAAACTCATTTTGATAAACTTCTTTTACTTCAAAAAAATAATTATTTTTACGGAAAATACGAGCAATTTAAATGAAAGAAAAAATGAGTTCAGAAAAAGAAGCGAAATTAAAAGCGTTACAACTTACTTTAGACAAATTAGACAAAACCTACGGAAAAGGAACTGTAATGAAAATGGGCGATAAGGCCATTGAAGAAGTAGAAACAATCTCTTCTGGATCATTAGGAATAGATTTAGCGTTGGGCGTAAATGGATATCCAAAAGGGAGGATAATAGAAATATATGGGCCAGAATCATCTGGTAAAACAACCTTAACTCTTCATGCAATTGCTGAAGCTCAAAAAGCAGGTGGAATTGCAGCATTTATTGATGCAGAGCATGCATTTGATAGAAATTATGCTGAAAAATTAGGTGTTGATATTGAAAACCTAATTATTTCACAGCCAGATAATGGAGAACAAGCATTAGAGATTGCAGAGAATTTAATTCGTTCGGGTGCAATTGATATTGTAGTAATTGACTCGGTTGCAGCATTAACTCCTAAAAGTGAAATTGAAGGAGAAATGGGAGATTCTAAAATGGGATTACATGCTCGTTTAATGTCGCAAGCCCTAAGAAAATTAACTGGAACCATTAGCAAAACACATTGTACCGTTTTCTTTATCAATCAATTGAGAGAGAAAATCGGGGTAATGTTTGGAAATCCTGAAACTACAACTGGAGGAAATGCATTGAAATTTTATGCTTCTATTCGTTTGGATATTCGTCGTTCTTCTCAAATAAAAGATGGAGACAACGTAATAGGAAATCGCACAAAAGTGAAAGTGGTTAAAAATAAAGTGGCTCCACCTTTTAAAGTTGCCGAATTTGACATTATGTATGGCGAGGGGATATCTAAAACTGGAGAAATTTTAGATTTAGCGGTTGAATTTGAAGTAATAAAAAAAGCGGGATCTTGGTTTAGTTATGGTGAAACTAAACTTGGTCAAGGAAGAGATGCTGTGAAAGCATTAATTAAAGACAATCCGGAATTAGCAGACGAATTAGAAGTAAAAATAAAAGCAATTATTAAAGAAAATAATGCTTAATAATAAATTCACGCCTCGTGCGTGAATTTTTTTTATATTTATGGCAACATTTTTAAAATTTTGGTCTAATAAAAAACTATTAATCATGAAATACATTTATATGCTTTTAGCTGTCGGATTTTTAACTCTGTCTTGTGAAACCAAATATGAGGGTCTAACCGAAACTCTAGAAACCTTACCTGTTAGTCAGGTTGTAATGCCCGTAAAATATGCCAAAGACAGTGTCACCGAAATTCCTGTACAATACATTCGGCCAACGGTTTGCCATTCTTTTTATAATTTTTATTATGAAAGAAGCGGGCTTACTAGAACAGTAGCAATTATTTCCGTAAAAGAAAATGATGCTTCAAGTTGCCCTCCAAGTCAATTAGAATATACAGCAACTTTAAAATTTAAACCAGCTGCATTAGGTACGTATCATTTTAAATTTTGGACTAGTACAGATACCCAAGGTGTAAATCATTTTATAGAATATGACGCCATAGTTAATCATTAAAAAACAGATGCATTGATTACTTTTAAGAGTTATATTTATTTAATTGATCTAAAATTATAGTTCGTGCCTTATCTTTAACTTCTCTTCTGTTATCCAAAGTCATGCCTTTGGTTTCTATAGAAGTATGAACTCTGGCTCGCAACAATCCTGGACATCCACTAAAAAAAGTATAGGATAATCGTTTCTTGTTATCTGCAAAAGTCATTGGTACAATTGGGATTTTATGTTCAATCGCTAACCTAAAAGCACCGTCTTTAAACTCATCTAAAACTATCAATTCGTCTGGCACACCACCTTCTGGAAAAATACAAATGCTCAAACCTTGATTAAGTCTTTTTTGAGCACGATTATATACTTCAAAACGACTTCTAGAACTATTTCTATCTACTAAAATGCAAGTTCTTTTATAGAAAAACCCAAACAAAGGAATCTTAGCCAATTCTTTTTTTCCTACAAAAACAAACGGATTTCGTTCAATAGCCAACATCAACATAATGTCAATCATAGAAGTGTGGTTGGCCACAATCATATAACTCTTTCGCAATTCCAACTCCTGATCACGATCTACTTTATAATAAAATCCCATTCCGAGAAGGATTCCTTTTGCCCAAATTCTTGCCATTACAAAAAAGTACTTGTACCACTCTTCCCTAAGTATAGAAATTACCAAAAAAGGAAACATTAACACAATAAAAAAGCCCATTAAAATGTAAAACCAAATCCGCCAAAGAGTCCAAAAAATAATTTTTACTAATCTCATAAGGTCAAAAATAAGGAATAGTAAGGTAATTTTAATACAAAGGTTTAACTTTGCATTAAATATATTTGTAATGGCAAAAATACTTACTGGAGTTCAAAGCACTGGAACCCCACATTTAGGAAACCTTTTGGGGGCAATTATCCCTGCAATTGAATTATCTGAAAATCCCGAAAATCAATCGTTTCTTTTCATTGCCGATTTGCATTCGATTACGCAAATCAAAGAAGGAGAAGCCTTACGCAACAACACCTATAGTACTGCTGCAGCTTGGTTGGCTTGTGGATTGGACGTTAATAAAGTGACTTTTTACCGACAAAGTGATGTGCCTCAAACTGCCGAATTATCTTGGTATTTGAGTTGTTTTTTTCCCTACCAACGATTAAAATTGGCCCACTCATTTAAGGATAAAGCCGACCGTTTGGACGATGTAAATGCAGGTCTTTTTTCTTATCCGATGCTAATGGCTGCGGATATATTATTGTATGATGCCAATTTTGTTCCTGTTGGAAAAGACCAAATGCAACACATAGAAATTACTCGTGATGTGGCCTCAAGATTCAATCATCAAATGGGGGAAACCTTTGTAATTCCAGAAGGGAAAGTACAAGAAGAAACTATGTATGTTCCTGGAACCGATGGTCAAAAAATGAGTAAATCTCGCGGAAATCTTATCGATATTTTCATTGATGATAAAACATTACGCAAGCAAGTTATGGGTATTGAAAGTGATAGCACGCCATTGGAAAACCCTAAAAATCCGGATACTTGTAATGTTTTTGGCATCTATAAATTACTTGCTACTGAAGCAGAAATTGCTACCATGAGACAAAATTATCTTGGAGGAAATTACGGTTATGGTCATGCCAAACAAGCACTTTTTGAACTTATTTGCGAAAAATTCAAAACCGAAAGAGAAAAATATAATTACTATATTTCTAATCGTACGGAAGTAGATGCTTTGCTAAAACTAGGCGCTGCCAAAGCGCATTTAGTTGCCAATGAAGTATTGCAAAAAGTTAGAGTAAAACTAGGATTTGAAGGCTATTAATGCCGTTTAAATCGCTTCGAATAATTTACCAGGTAGCGGTCGTATCACACCTTTTAATTCCATATTTATCAGAAAAGAAGATATTTTAAAAACGGGAAAGTCACATTCTAGAGCAATTATATCTATTTCCGTTTTGCCATTTTGAAGTAAATAATTATAGATTTTCTGTTCTATTTCATCCAAAGAAACAAAAAGTTGTTTTTGAATGCCTTTATTTTCATCTTTGGATTCCAATTCCCAATTCAGGATATATAAAATATCGGCAGCCGAAGTCAAAAGATGGGCACGTTGGGTTTTTATCAAATTATTACAACCTTGACTGTATTTATCGGTAGTTCTTCCGGGCACCGCAAAAACATCTCTATTATAGTCGTTTGCTATTAATGCCGTGATTAGCGAACCTCCTTTTTCGGCACTTTCTATCACAATAGTTGCTTCTGAAATTCCGGCTACAATGCGGTTTCGTTTTACAAAATTTTCCTTCTCTGGGTTGGAATTGCTCCAAAATTCGGTAAGAAAACCTCCGTTTTTTTCCATTTTTGCACAATACTTTTTATGTGTTTTAGGATATACTTGATTCAAGCCATGTGCCAAAACACCTATTGTTTGCAAGTTGTTATCCATTGCGGCTTGGTGGGCAACAATATCTACGCCATAGGCAAATCCGCTAACAATAATGGGATTTAAAGGGGCAAGATCTTGAATTAATTTTTTGCAAAAATCCGTTCCATAAGCAGAAACTTGACGGGTGCCTACAATACTAATTACTTTGCGGGTATTCCAATTTATGTTTCCAGAAGAAAACAATACCAATGGCCCGTCAATGCAATGTTTTAAACGTTCGGGATAATTTTCATCCAAATAAGAACAACAAGAAATAGCATTATCTTTAATAAATTGCATTTCTTTTTGAGCAATATCCAAAACCGATTTGTCTTTTAATTTTTTCAGCAATACCGCTCCAACGCCATCAATATTCTTTAAAAAATCCGGTTTGGCATGGAATACTTTTTCGGCAGAACCGCAATGATTAATAAGTTTTTTGGCTACTATATCGCCAACGCCTTCTATTTTTAATAGTGCTAATAGGTGTAGTAATTCGGATTCATTCATACTTTTATATTGTGTAGTATAAAAATAAGAAATAAATTAAAATTGTTAACAAAATTTGTTGATAAAATTTTGTGCTTTCCATTAATTACTTAATTTTGTCTTTATGAAGATGGATTTATATATTTCGCAATTACTTTATCGGTACCAATGTGTTACCGTTCCTGGCTTTGGTGCTTTTTTAACCGAAATCCAGTCGGCGCAGTTACACGAGGGGTTGCATTCGTTTTATCCGCCAAAAAAATTGGTTTCTTTTAATTCGTATTTGAAAAATAACGACGGATTATTAGCAAATCATTTGGCGCAATCGGAGAAGATATCTTACGAAGCAGCAGTTGCCATTATTGAAAATCAAGTCCTTAATTGGAAATCTAAATTACAAGATTTCGGAACAATTAGTCTAAAAAATGTTGGTGATTTTTCTTTAAATGCTGAAAAAAATCTAGTTTTCACTCCTTCGGATTCGGTAAATTATTTAACCGCCTCTTTCGGACTGACTACTTATGTTTCTCCTGCTATTAAAAGAGAAGTGTTACAACAAGTTGTTGAAAAACAAGAAGAAAAAGAACCAATTGCTTTAGTTCCTGAAGTAACAAATTCTAATTCGTTCTTTAAATACGCTGCCATTTTTGTTTTAAGTGCTGGCTTACTAGGTACTGGAGGGGTTTTAGGAAATAACTATTACCAACAAAAAATTCAAGAAGAAACTTTAGCGGTCCAAACTAAAGTTCAAAAACAAGTGGAACAAAAAATTCAAGAAGCTACCTTCTTTATTTCTAATCCACTTCCTGCCGTAACTTTAACAGTAAAAGACAGTAAAATGCCGTACCATATTGTAGCGGGTGCTTTCCTTAAAGAAGATAATGCCGACAAGATGTATGATGAACTTATTCATTTAGGATATCCAGCAAAAAGGATTGCCAAAAATCAACACGGTTTATACCCTGTTATTTATAAAAGTTTTTCTTCGTATACTGAAGCGCAGACCGAAATGCAAAAAATAAAAAAATCACACAATCCAGAAGCATGGTTGTTGATTGAAGAACTATAATAAAATCCCGATGTATCGGGATTTTTTGGTTTTAAATCTTTTTTGGCACGAATTGCACGAATTTTCACAAATTAGGATAGCATATCCGACTCCTTTTTGTCATTCGTAGGATACCATCTATAACGAACTGACACAGCAAACAAATTAGAATTGTTAGAATCAATGAGATTCCTACGGAATGACAAACTAGGTGTTAATTTTTTAAAAACTAGTATCATTTAAATAAATACCTTTGCAAAAAAACAACATGACTCCAAAACATCCTATAGACTCCTTAACAATACTTACCGATTTGGTATTGCCTGGTGAAACCAATCCTTTAAACAATCTTTTTGGAGGTGAATTATTGGCTAGGATGGATCGTGCTGCCAGTATTGCAGCACGAAGACATTCCCGAAGAATTGTAGTAACCGCCTCAGTAAACCATGTTGCTTTTAACCGTTCTATTCCTCTTGGAAGCGTCGTAACCATAGAGGCCAAGGTTTCTCGAGCCTTTACCTCCTCAATGGAGATTTACTTGGATGTTTGGATTGAAGATAGAGAATCTGGAATTAGAGCCAAGGCAAACGAGGCTATTTATACTTTTGTAGCAGTTGATGAAACGGGGAACCCTGTTTCAGTTCCAGTAATAGAGCCACAAACAGAGGAAGAAAAATTGCGATTTGATGCGGCTTTAAGAAGAAAACAATTGAGTTTGGTTCTTGCCGGAAAGATGAACCCACACGATGCAACCGAATTGAAGGCATTATTTATGTAAAACATATAAACAAAAAAGGTCCAAAAAACAATTTCATGCTCTAAGGACTTTTTTTGTTTTAGGAATTATTTATCGTTTTAACCATTGCGTCGGATTCACAAAAGAAGCGTTTTGGGAAATAGTAAATTTCAAAATCGTTTTACCCTCTGCATTAGTTCTTATTTTTCCAAGGCTTTGCTTGGCGGAAACATGATCTCCTGCGCTTACATTTACAGAACTTAAGTTTTGATACACTGTAAAGAAATCTCCGTGCTGCACACACACCAACTTGGTTAGTGGCGACATGATGATTACTTTAGTTACTTCTCCACTAAAAACAGCTCTAGCATTCGAACCTGAGTCAGTAGTGATTTCCACCCCACTGTTATGAATAATAAGTGTTTTGTATACTGGGTGTGGCTGATCGCCATAGCCCAAAGTGATTGCGCCTTTTTCTACAGGCCAATTCAAACTTCCTTTATTGGCTTTGAAATTATTTGAAATCAATTGCCCCTCAGGAGTTAAAACTATTTTGGTAGATTCTTCAATCTTTTTAGTTTCGGCTACCGTAGTAGTTTTAGGGTTGGCTTTGATTCTGGCTGCTGCTGCTTTTCTATTAGCCTCAGCAATTGCATCGCGAATCATTTTTTGAATTTGTGCATCAATTTTTTTAGATTCTTGTTGTTTTTTCTTGATTTCTGCAACAATTTGCTTTTTGTCTTTCTTTAAACTATTAGCAATTTTTTCTTGCTCTTGCTTTTCTTTTTCAAGATCTGCACGTTGTTTTTCTTGTTCAGCAAGGAGTTTTTCTTTATCGGTTTTTTGTCCGCTTAATTTAGCATTATAATCGGCTAGTTTTGTGGTTTTATCTTTAATTTCATCGCCTTGCATTTTTCTATAACTAGAATATTGCTTCATGTATTGCAATCTTTTGTAGGCTTGCAAGAAATTTTCTGACGATAACAAAAACATGGCTCGGCTTTGCTGGGATCGGCTTTTATAAGATTTAACAATCATTTGGGCGTAGTCTTCTTTTAGAATAACTAAATCCTTTTTCAATTTATTAATCTGCACCTGGTTAATATACATGTCGTTGCTAAGCAACTTAGTTTGCTTTTCGGTGGTATAGATTAATTTCTCTTTTAGTCCAATTTTTTCTTTTTGGATTTGCAAAAGTTTACCTACTGATTTTTCTTTGCCTCGAACTTCTTGAAGCATGCGTTCTTTTTCTTGAATTTCTTCTTGAATTTTAGATTTTCTTTGCTCTAATTCTTCTTGCGTTTGTTGGCTCCAAGCCAATGAAGTTAATAAGATAAAAAGTAAAGTAACTATTTTTTTTTGCATAATAATTATATCTTGTCTATGTATATTCTTTCATAACCTTCGGGAACATTGTACGGAAAAGAAATATCTTCATTAAAGGAAATGTTTTTATATTCGATATTGATGTTCGTTTTACTTTCTTTTTGTCTAGCATCAATTGCCAAAGATAATGGTAAAATCATTGCATCGTATTTTTTATAATCCGGATATGCAATTTGCAACGTTCTTTCTTGTAATGGTTGGTTAATTTCTTGTCTTTTTACTAAGAAATTATCGCTTTCAAAGAAAAATGATTTATCGTTTTTGGCATCTGGATTGGATTGTAATTTATATGATTTTTCTAAAATAGAAACAGCATATTTCCCTTTATGTAAGTCGTCTAGAGTTTTTCCTAAGAACATATTTTGCACTTTTTGAAAATTTAAATCGGTTCCTAGCCACTGGCTCAATCCTGAATAGTCTCCTTCAAAATATTTACTCCCTATCTTTTCATAATACTGAACCGAAGTAGGGGTAATCAAGGCCTTAGCAACCGTAAATCCCAAAACCCGAATGCTTATTAAGATTTTCTCGTTATTTTTTATTTTAATTTCTGCTTGTACATTTTGAGATTGTTTGTTGTCTTGGTATTTTGCATTTGCCTTTATATATAATGTAGAAAAGTCTATTTTATTGTTATCATAGCTGGTAATAATTTTATCTGCTGATAGCGTATTGCTTGCATTTCCTTCTGCTAAAATCGCTTTTGATTTGCAAGATGCTAATAAAATTAGAAGTAATATGGTAAGGTGTTTTTTCATTTGTAGTCCTAAATATTAGGTATTATTTTTTGTTTTTTTGTTTTTCAATTAAACCATTTGCCTTTGAAAAAAAAGCATCTTTCTTTTTAAAATCTCCCAAACCATTATAGGCTTCGCCTAATTGCAGGTTAAAATTAATTTCTAGAGAGGTGTCGTTTATAATAAAATCAACACCTGATTCTAGAATGTCTTTGGCTTTTTTATAGTTTCTTAATTGATTATTTGCCAATCCATTAAAATAATACAATTGCGGCTGGGATGGAAACAGTTGCAATTGCTCTTCAGATGCCTTGTCTAATTTATCAAATTGCAAATTTTCGGTATAGGCTTGCATTAAAAGCAAAATGGTTTCCATGTCGTCGTTGGTAGTTTTCAAATGCATTTCATAATAATGAATTGCTTTATTCCACTCTTTTTTATTTTGATAAAACTTACCTATCTCTTTAGCTACTTTTACCTCTTTATCATTATCAAAATAACCAATGGCGTGGTCTAAATCTTTATCAAATTGCGGATTGTTTTTGGTAAAAATCAAAAATTCATTCAACATTCTATGCTTAATTTTCTTGTCTATTTTATCACTTGCCAAAACAATATTCATGGCTTTAACGGCCTTTTCACCATCGTTATTATTCAAATGAAATTTAAACAAACTCACCTGTGCCCAATCGGAAGTTGGAATTTCTTTTTCTAGTTGCTTGGAAATTTCTAGCGCTTTATCTTCTTGATTGCTTTGTGAATAAAGATAAATCAACGCAATATAATTGGCTTCATCTTTAGGATATTGCTTAATCTTATCTATTAAATTATTTTTTTCGGATCCTTGGTATTTGGCATCTTGCAAAATTTGTGCCTTATATAATTCTCGTTTATCCGATTTCCCAATCGTTTGATTCAGTTCGTTTATTAAATCTAATGCCTTGTCAAATTGTTGTGTGTTCATGTAAAGTGAAACCAAATCTTCTCGATAATCGGGTTTGAACTCAATTAATTTTTGAACTATAGCAATTGCTTGATTGTAGTCTTTTGTATCGTAACAAACATCATACATTCCTGCCCATGCCCAACGGTTTTTAGGGTCAATTTTAGTTGCTTTTTCAAAATTGTCGTAAGCATCCTTATACTTTTTTAGAGAATAGTAATTTTTCCCTAATTCAAAATAAACAATCGCATTTTCAGATTGAAGATTTTGGCATTTTTCTAGTGCTTCAATTGCTTTATCGTAGTTTTCGATTCCTTTTTGTTTTAATGATTCATAGAAAGAATCTTCAAATTTATTTTCGGCCAAAGCCAAAGTATCCTTAGGCTCACCTTGAGCCAAAAGATTATGAGGAACAAAAAATATTCCGAAAAGGAAACTAAATAAAACTATTTTTTTCATTTATTTTTTAATCGTTTGAAAATATATTTAACTTTTCAATATATCTAAAATCTTTTACATTTAAGGTATACAAATTTAAATCATAATACTTTGCAGTTGAAGCAATTAAAGCATCCGGGAGATTAAGATGATTGGATAACGTAAACCTTTCAATTAAATTTATGGCTTGAGATGATATTTCTTCATTGATAGAAAAAACCATTAACTTTTTTAAATCTTTTTTTATCATCTGAAGTTCCTTTTTGTTTCTTGCACCATATAATAATTCTCCACAAGTAACATCGGAAATAGCAATGTTGTTTTGACCTATTTTTTCTAAAACATTTATCACTTTAGGGTTTCCTTTGTAAACCTCAATTATAATATTTGTATCACAAAGAATTAGGTTCTTAGTTTCCATGCCTCTTTTCTTAACTGGTTTGCATCTATATCAAAATCTTTCCACATTCCTTTAGATAAAGTAAAATTAGAGTTGGTTGTTCTCTTATTTTCTTTAGATTCTTTTACTTCAGCATCTACATTCCATGATTTTAATAATTCCAATAATGTTTCCATTTTGTTCTTATTAATCTTTTTTTTAAAAATTATTTCTATCATATCTTTCTAATTTTTAATGAGTGTTCAATTGTTAATTGGATTTTTATTCTAAAACCGAATAATCTCCAATGCTAATACTAGTAAAATCTCCATCAAAACTTGCGTGATTCCCTATCATAGCATTATCTAAACGAGCATTCTTAATATGTGAATGGGTTTGCACCAAACTGTTTTTAATAGTACTATTACTTACATGACATCCATCGCCTAAGGAAACATTTGGACCAACAGTTGCATTAATTAATACAACATTTTTGCCAATATAACATGGCGGAATGACAGTAGAGTTATCTTGTACTACATCGTAATCAATTAAATGTTCGCCATCGTTGTGCAAGAAGTTCAGTATTCTATTGTTAGTGTCTACGGTTACATCCTTATTTCCGCAATCCATCCACTCGTCTACTTTACCTGGTACAAATTTCATGCCCTTTGCCATCATTTGTTTAATTCCGTCATTAATTTGGTATTCGCCACCATGAATAATGTTGTTATCTAACACAAATTGTAGTTCGTTCTTTAAAACGGCAACATCTTTAAAATAGTATATGCCAATCACGGCAAGGTCTGAAACAAATTCTTTTGGCTTTTCTACCAATTCAATAATTTCATTGTTTTCGTTCAAATTTATTACTCCAAAAGCCTCCGGTTGGTCTACTTGTTTTACCCAAATAACACTGTCGGCAGTTTTATCTAAGTCGAAATCGGCACGGATTAAAGTATCGGCATACGCAATAACTGCTGGTCCGCTTAAAGATTCTTTGGCACACATAATGGCATGACCCGTTCCTAAAGCTTCATTTTGATAATAAATAGTTCCTCTAGCCCCTAATTTTTGAGCAATTGCAATTAATTCTTCTTCTACTTTTTTACCAAAACTCTCGTGAATGATAAACGCAACTTCGTCAATATCTTGGTTCAAAACACCTGCAATATCTTCTACTAATCGGTGCACGATTGGTTTTCCTGCAATTGGAATTAATGGTTTTGGGATTGTTAATGTGTGGGGACGTAATCTTGAACCACGACCTGCCATTGGTACTATTATTTTCATGTGTTTTTTATATAAAATGTTCGCCCTACTCTATTAATATGTTCTATTAATTCTTGAGATTCTAATTTGTCAAAAATAGAAATATCAAATAAATAAGGTGTGTTTAATTCATCGATTTCTTGATTTATTTTAGACAAAGAATTAGATGAAATAGCATTGCCTTTTAATGTAATATCAATATCCGACCCTTCCCTAAAATTTCCTTTTGCTCTTGAACCATATATAATTACCTCGTTTATTTCCGGAATTTTTTCAAAAACAGAATTTATCTTATTTATAGTTTTTTCAGTTAATCCAAATTTCATAATAATGATTTCATTTTGATTTGAAACTCAATAAATAAAGGATAATAATTTTTGGTTATTTTATTGTATTCCGATTCTAAAATGCTTTCTAAATAAGTATGTGAAGTTCTATTTCTACTTTCTATCATTTCCATCCAAACTTCGCCATTCGAAATAATTCCTTTATTAAAAGCCTCTCTTACTGTGCTTCTGGAACCAATAATGTTTTGAATTCCATCGTAAATAAGAAAATCCTTCATTACTTGCCAAGAGAGTTCGTGAGTAAACTCAAATCGTTGAATAAGTCCTTCTTTTTCTAAATCGGAAAGTATTTCTTTTTTTTCTATAACTTCAGAAAGTTTTAACAATGCTTTTTCAAAATTTGAAAATCTTTGTTTCCATCGAATGTCTTGATTTTCCATCTTTTTTCTTTTTTATTTCACTATGAATTACAAACTGCTTACAGCTACTGAATACTGCTAACTATTTCACGCCAGTACTCCCAAAGCCACCTTCACCACGCGAAGTTTCTGATAATTCTTGCACTTCGACCCATTCGGCACGTTCGTGTTTGGTAATGATTAATTGGGCAATTCTTTCACCATTTTCAATTACAAAATCTTCATTGGATAAATTTACCAAAATTACTCCAATTTCGCCACGATAATCGGCATCAACTGTTCCAGGTGAATTAAGAACGGTTATTCCTTTTTTGGCAGCTAGTCCGCTTCTTGGCCGAACTTGTGCTTCGTAACCTATAGGTAATTCAATGAAAAGTCCGGTTTTTACAATTGTTCTTTCTAATGATTTTAAGGTAATGGATTCTGAAATATTAGCCCGCAAATCCATTCCTGCCGAAGCAATAGTTTCGTAGTTGGGTAAATCGTGTTGGGATTTGTTTATTATTTTTATGATCATTTTTTGTTTTATTTTAATAGACAGATCGCGACCTATCTGTACGGATAATAATTATTTATTTTACTTTTCTTTTTAGAATTCTGAGTAACGTTTCTTTTTCACTGTAATATATGAAATATAAAAATACTGTTAATAATACTGTTTTCAAATAATAATTTTCTCTTATAGATGGAATATAAAATGAAACCGCCGAGAAAACAATTGTAAGTCCAAGATAACTAAATATCTTGTTCATATCATAAGGGATAGGATAACTTTTTTGTCCCATATTGTAAGAAATAATCATCATGGCTCCATAGGCTGCGATAGTTGCAATTGCAGAGCCATAATAGCTCATGGTAGGTATTAATAAATAATTGAGGGCCAAGGTTACCGTTGCGCCAACTAAGGATATGTATGCACCAATTCTTGTTTTATCTATCAACTTGTACCAAACGGATAAGTTGGTGTAAATTCCGAGGAAGAAATTAGCTAAAACAATTAACGGAACTACTTTTATTGCATCCCAATAATTGGCATTTGGCACCAATAATCTTTTTAATAAATCAATAAAAACAATTACAAAGAGGCAAATAAAGGAACCAAAAATTACGAAATATTTAGTAATCGTTGCATAGGTTTGTTGTGCGTTTTCATTACTCGAATAACTAAAGAAAAAGGGTTCGATTCCTAAAGTATATGCGGTTCTAAACAAAACCATAAACATCCCTATTTTATAACACGCAGAATAGGCTCCGATATCGGACATTGGAACGTGCATCCAATCTAGTAAAATTTTATCGAAATGCTCATTGATAGCAAAGGCAATACCGGCTATTAAAATTGGGAGTCCATATTGCATCATTTTCAGCCACAATATCTTATCAAATTTCCATGTAATAGAAAAATAATTAGGGGATAAGACTATTAAAGTAAACAAACTCGCTGCTAAATTGGAAACAAAAATATAGCCTATTTGAAAGTTGTCAAAATAGATAGTACTTAAAATACCATTTGGATTACTGGCAACCATTTTAGGCAGTAATGCCAAAAAGAAAATGTTTAACATTAAATTAATGGTAACATTTGCCATTTTTATAGTGGCATATTGCATAGGTCTTTTCTCGGCTCGTAACTTGGAAAATGGAATAATTGCCAATGCATCTAAAGTCAAAATGAAAATAGTATAGGTGATGTATTCCACACTGATGCCTGAACAGATTGCTAAGGAATTTCTAAAAAGAAGTGCTACTACTAAAAACACCAAAGAAGACCAAAATAAAGAAATGGTGGTTGTAGAAACTACACCTTTTTTATTCTCTTGTGAATTATAGAAACGGAAGAAAGAAGTTTCCATACCATAGGATAAAATAACATTAAAGAAAACTAGATAGGAAAATATCACCGACACTTCTCCCATTTTGCTTTTATCCGGCAAATAATAAACAAACAAAGGATTTAGAATAAAACTTATTATTCTAGGGAAAACTGTTGCCAGCCCATAAATAAGTGTTTGTTTGAAAAGGTTTTTATATAAACTCAAGGTATATTTCTTTAATGAGAAAACAAAAATAGTTATAAAATCGTTGTAATAAAAAAAGAGCCAACAAATGTTGACTCTCTTAAATATTTATTTTTAATTTAAATTATCCTTTTAAAGCTTCAGCTCCACCAACAATCTCTAAAATCTCGTTAGTAATTGCAGCTTGACGCGCTTTATTATAAGTTAATTTTAATTGATCTCTTAATTCGGTTGCGTTGTCTGTTGCTTTGTGCATTGCAGTCATTCGAGCTCCGTGCTCAGAGGCAAATGAATCACGAATTGCTTTGTACAATTGTGTTTTTAACGATTTTGGAATCAACGTTAATACAATTTCCTCTTTAGATGGTTCAAAAAGATAATCGCCAGCAGTTACTGGTATATCTGTTTTTACTGGAGCTAATGGTAAAAATTGTTCGGTTTGAACTATTTGAGTTGCAGCATTTTTAAATTCGTTATAAACGATTTGAATGGTATTATAATCGCCTGAAATAAATTTATCGGTTAAGATTTGAGCTATTTTAGCAACATTATCAAAAGTTAAATCATCAAAAATTTCGCTTTTATTTCCAACAATAGTATTTGTTTTTACTAAAGCATCATTTCCTTTTTTGCCAATAGCAAAAATATCTACTTGTTTTCCAGGGTAAGTATCTGCAATTAATTTAGCTTGTTTGATAACATTCGAATTAAAAGCGCCACACAAACCTCTGTTAGAAGTAACTGCAACGATTAATACTTTGTTTATTTCACGTTGTGCAGTAAAGCTTCCGCCTACTTCGCCATCCATTGTTGCGCTTAAACTTTGTAATAATTCCGTTAATTTTTCGGCATAAGGTCGCATTGCTGTAATTGCATCTTGTGCTTTTTTCAACTTTGCAGCAGAAACCATTTTCATTGCAGATGTAATCTGCATTGTAGATGAAACGGAAGTAATTCTATTACGGATTTCCTTTAAGTTTGCCATTTTATTTGGTATTGGGTTTGGGGTTCTGGGTACTAGGACTAAAACCTAAAACCCAGGACCTTGAGCCTAATTAATTATATTTTGCAGAAATTTCTTTAGCTGCTTTTTCAATAACATCTGTAATGGTATCGTCTAATTTTCCAGCTTTTAAAGCATTCAATGTGTCTTTATGTGTATTGTTCAAATATTCTAAGAAATCTTTTTCAAATTCTTTTACTTTATTTACTGGAACATTTCTCAATAAATTTTTAGAACCTGCATAGATAATAGCTACTTGATCTTCAACTGTATAAGGGTCGTTAAGGTTTTGTTTCAAAATCTCAACATTTCTTTTTCCTTTTTCAATTACGTTTAAAGTTACAGCATCTAAATCAGAACCAAATTTTGCGAAAGCTTCTAACTCACGGTATTGTGCTTGGTCTAATTTTAAAGTACCTGCTACTTTTTTCATCGATTTAATTTGTGCATTACCTCCAACACGAGATACCGAAATACCTACGTTAATTGCAGGACGAACTCCAGAGTTGAATAAATCTCCATCTAAGAAGATTTGTCCGTCAGTAATCGAAATTACGTTAGTTGGGATGTATGCAGAAACGTCACCCGCTTGTGTTTCAATAATTGGCAAAGCTGTTAATGATCCGCCACCTTTTACAATACCTTTTAAAGTATCTGGCAAGTCGTTCATGTTTTTAGCAATATCATCATCGGCAATTACTTTACAAGCTCTTTCTAATAAACGAGAGTGTAAGTAAAAAACATCACCAGGATAAG
>CANGCT010000038.1 GCA_947452415.1 Flavobacteriaceae bacterium | reverse complement strand
TAGCACGACGTAAAATTCTACGAATTACATAACCCGCACCAGTATTGGATGGCAATTGACCATCTGCAATAGCGAATGCTACAGCACGAACGTGGTCTACCACCACACGAATGGCGATGTTGGTTTTATTTTGCCCTTCGGATATGTTTTTAATTTCGTTTGAAGTGTATTTTAACCCCGTAATTTGTTCTACTTTTTCAATAAGTGGCGTGAAAACATCGGTATCGTAATTGGATGTTTTATTTTGTAATGCCATACACAAACGCTCAAATCCCATTCCGGTATCTACGTGTTGTGCAGGAAGTTTTTCTAGTGTACCATCGGCTTTACGATTGAATTCCATGAACACGTTGTTCCAAATTTCAACAACTTGTGGATGGTCGTTGTTGACCAAACTTTTTCCAGAAACTAGGGCTTTTTCTTCAGCCGAACGAATGTCTACATGGATTTCAGAACATGGGCCACACGGGCCTTGATCGCCCATTTCCCAGAAATTGTCTTTCTTATTTCCTAAAATGATTCGGTCTTCGTCTATAAGTTCTTTCCAAATATCCCAAGCCTCTTGATCGAAAGGGACATTTTCTTCAGGGTTTCCTTCAAAAACAGAAACGTAAAGATTTTCTTTAGGAATTTTATATACATCGGTCAATAATTCCCATGCCCAATTGATGGCTTCCTTTTTAAAATAATCGCCAAAAGACCAGTTTCCTAGCATTTCGAACATGGTATGGTGGTAGGTGTCGAAACCTACATCTTCTAAATCGTTATGTTTCCCAGAAACGCGAAGGCATTTTTGGGTATCGGCTATTCGCTTGCTTTTAGGGGTTCCGTTTCCTAAAAAGTATTCTTTGAATTGCGCCATTCCCGAGTTGTTAAACATTAAGGTTGGATCGTCTTTTAATACAATTGGTGCAGATGGCACTATTAAATGTCCTTTGGATTCAAAGAATTGAAGAAATTGCTTGCGGATGTCTTTTGATTTCATATATTATTTTGCCCTTGAGGCGCTAATTCACAAAGTTATTATTTTTATTTTTACGAATAGTTGTTTGAAATTTTAATTTCATACCAATGGATCGCCTTTTAGCCCCGATTGAACCGATAGCTCTCGTGGAGGAACGGAACGAGACTAAAGGTGAAAGCGGGAATTGCCTTTACTAAAATGCCGAATGTTTCGCTCCTAAAAAAAACAAAAAATAGATTTAGAAGAAAACATTTCATAAATTTGTTGAAAGAACCATTGTTATTCTTAAAACGAGTACAAAAATAGTATAATTTAAGAAATGTCGAAGAAAGTTAAGTATTATTACGACCCAGAAAGTTTAGCTTACCGATTAATTGGCCCTCAGAAGCGAAAAAAGTTTGGCTATCCTGCTTTATTCTTGTTGGCGTCGGCATTATTTGGTTTTTTATGCTTTGTGGTTTTAATGAATACTTCTTATTTTGAGACGCCAAAAGACAAGATTCAGGCTCGAGAAATTGAAAATTTGAAACTTAGCTATGCTATTTTGAATAAAAAAATAGAAGCGATTGATCAAGTAGCGTCAGATTTAGAGGATAGGGACAACAATTTATACCGAGTATATTTTAACGCGACTCCTATATCGAATGAAAAACGAAGAGGTATTATTGATAAAAAAAGATACCAAGAATTGGAAGGTTTTAATAATTCGGAGTTGGTGATTAATACATCTAAAAAAGTGGATGGTATTTCGAAAGCATTGGTAGTACAATCGAAATCGTTGGATGAAATTTTGAAATTAGCCAAAGCAAAAGATAAATTATTGAGTGCTATTCCGGCAATTCAGCCTGTAAAAAATGAAGATTTAAAACACATGGCTTCTGGTTTTGGATACCGAAGTGACCCATTTACAAAAGCAAGAAAAATGCACGAAGGAATGGATTTTACAGCAAGAACGGGCACTCCTATTTATGCCACTGGGGATGGTGTTGTGAAGAATGCAGACAATTCATTATCCGGATTTGGTAATCATATTGAGATTAATCATGGATTTGGTTACTTGACTTTGTACGGACATTTAAGTAAATACAAAGTTCGTGCTGGACAACAAGTGAAACGTGGCGATATTATTGGATATGTTGGAAGTACGGGAAGAAGTCAGGCACCACATTGTCATTATGAGGTGCATAAAGATGGAAAAGTTGTGAATCCGATTAATTTTTATTACGGAAATATTTCAGATGCAGAATATGTGGCTATTTCAAAAATTGCAAATCAAGAGAATCAGTCGTTGGATTAATGTAGAGACGCGATTTATCGCGTCTTGATTTATAGAGAGAATAAATAGAGACGCGATAAATAGAGACGCGATGAATTAAAAAAAATAAAAATATGCAGATAGAATTATCTAAAGACAAATTATATTTTAGCATTGGTGAAGTTGCCGAGGCTTTTGGAGTGAATGCATCCCTTATTCGATTTTGGGATAAGGAATTTGATATTCTGAAGCCGAAGAAAAATGCTAAAGGGAATCGAATGTTCACTCAAGAGGATATAAAAAATTTACATTTGATTTATCATTTGGTTAAAGAACGTGGCTTTACTTTGGAAGGAGCTAAAACCCATTTAAAAGAAGGTCAGAAGAAAACTTTGGATAAATTTGACATCATTTCAAAGTTGGAAGGTATTAAAGCTGAACTGACAAATATTAAAAATCAACTTTAGGAATGATTTTTGTATATAAAATAGAAAAATTAAATAAACTTTAAATAAATTAGAAATGGATTTTAAAAAATTTTTACCTTGGATTATTGGAATTGGAGCAATTTTAGTAATTGCATTTTGGGTTATGGGTGTTAAAAATAGCGGATTGCGTTACAGCCAAGCAACCGAAAAAGAATGGGGTAATGTTCAAACATCTTACCAAAGAAGAAATGACCTTATTGGAAATTTAGTAAACACCGTTAAAGGCGCTGCTGATTTTGAAAAAAGTACTTTAACTGCAGTTATTGAAGCAAGAGCCAAAGCAACTGCAATTACTATTGACCCTACTAATGTTTCGGCAGAACAATTAGCACAATTCAATCAAGCGCAAAGTGGTGTAAGTAGTTCTTTATCTAGATTATTAGTTTCTGTAGAAAAATATCCAGAGTTAAAAGCAAATGAAAATTTCTTGAAACTACAAGACGAATTGGCTAGCACAGAGAATCAAATTCTTACTGCCAGAACTCGTTTTAATGAAAGTGTTCAAGAATATAACGGATATGTTTTAGCAATGCCACAAAGTTGGTTTTTAGGAAACTACAAAGAAAAAGCTTATTTTCAAGCTGTTGCTGGTGCAGATAAACCTGTAGAAGTTAAATTTTAACATGTCTAAAGTAGAAGCATTTTTATCGAAAGAAGAAGAAACAGAGGTTGTAGAAGCCATTCGCTTGGCCGAACAAAACACTTCTGGAGAGATTCGAGTACATATAGAAAAAGAAACTTCCATTGCTCCTATGACGCGAGCAGTGGAAGTTTTTCATTTGCTAAAAATGGAAAATACCCAAGAACGTAATGGTGTTTTAATATATGTAGCAGTGAAAAGCAAGCAATTTGCAATTTATGGCGACCAAGGCATTCATGACAAAGTAACCGATTCTTTTTGGGACAGTACTAAAGATATAATGTTGCACCATTTTAAAAATGACAATAACAAGCAAGCCTTAGTTGATGGAATTAGTAAAGCGGGAGAGCAATTAAAAAACTATTTCCCATACCAAGCGGATGATATAAACGAACTTTCTAACGAAATATCTAAAGGAGAATTATGAAGATTTTAATTAAATTTCCGAAAAGCCTTTGGATACTTGCAGTTTGTTTTATTTCTCAATTAGGATTTTCACAGTTTACCATTCCGGAAAAACCAGATTTCCAAACTTCGGTATATGATTATGCTAAACTATTAAGCGATTCCGAAAAACAGCAACTAGAAGAAAAACTAGTTCGCTATTCCGATTCTACTAGTACACAAATTGTGGTGGTAACCATTGAAAGTCTGAAAAATGAAGATATTGATGTGCTCTCTACCAATTGGGCACAAAAATGGGGAATTGGTCAAGCCAAAGAAGATAATGGGGTGATGATTATGGTTGCCAAAGACGAACGAAAAGTAAGTATCCGTCCAGGATATGGCTTGGAAGATCGATTGGTGGCAGGGATTTGCGGTGAAATAATTCGTAATGTAATTGTTCCCGAATTCAAAGCTGGAAGTTATTACAATGGCCTAGATAAAGGTGCTGATGCCATTATTGAAGTGGTAAAAGGAAAATATAAAGGCACGAGAAAACACGAGAAAACCAATGGTAGTTTACCATTAGTAATCTTCTTGGTGCTTTTTGTAATTGTATTGATTATCATTTCTAAAAATAAAGGAACAGGCACTGGCTCCGGACTTGGTAGTAGCCCTAGTTTATTAGACATCATTATTCTTAGTAGTTTAGGAAGAAGTGGCGGCGGTTTTGGAGGCGGCAGTTTTGGAGGTTCTTCTGGTGGCGGTGGCGGCTTTGGCGGCGGCTTTGGTGGAGGAGGATTTTCTGGCGGTGGCGCAAGCGGTGGCTGGTAACCTTCTAATTATTTGAAAACAAAAACACTATAAAAAAACTCGTTTAGAAATTTCTAAACGAGTTTTTTTATAAATTAATATCCAAGAATTTATTTACGATTAATAAATAATTTTCTTAGTAACTATTCTCCCGTCTACAGAAGTAACTCTTACTAACAGAACTTCTTGCGAAGAAATAAAATTAGTTACTTCAAATTGCGAAGAATTAATATTTTTTTGTTTGAATAATTCTCTGCCTCTAATATCAAAAATTTCAACAGTATCTAGAATTGTATTGTGAGCATTAATCATTATCTTTTGATTGTTTTTAAAAACAATTACTGATTCCTCAGAAAATATAGTAGCATTGGTATTCAAAGAAGAATTAGTATATCGCAATACAAAACGATTGTCAAAAGTTCCAGAATTAGAAGCAAAACTATAATTGCTGGCTTTAATATCCTGAATAACATTCAATAATTTATCTTCCAAATAAATATCTTGATTGCTAAACAAGCCATCAAAATCGACTAAACTAATTGTGAAAGTTCCGTCTGTATCTGCATGAAAGCCTACTGGTACTTCATCCGAAACCTCAAAAGGCAATGGACGTCCTTGAATAGAAAGAGCGGTTGTTCCTGCAAGGGTGTAAATACAGGCTTGTGTTTGACTTAAAAGCTCTCCATCTAATCCTCTATCTAAACCGGAAGTCGCACCCGAAACATAACCTACCAAAGTTTCTTTGTAAGACCCCTGCGGATCATTCACTCCAAGCCAAATTCTATGCTTTTCTTCTGTGTTTACGGTAGTTGGGGTAGCACTGTTTTTGAAAAACTGATCGTTATTTCCTGCTATACGCATGGAGTTTTTAAAAGTTGCAACTCCTCCTGTAGTTAAGCCTTTAATGAAAAAAGCTTCTCCCGAGGCTATATAGCCATTTGGTTTATTGGTATTTAATCCTCCTGATGGAGCCGCGTAAGTTGCTGTTCCTCCTAAATAGTTATAGACTGCATAATCGGAATAATTATAGGCTAAATTAGTTACTGGAGTATTATGGGTCCATAAATAAATAGTTCCATCCACTACTGGAATATTTAACGGATCCCGTAAAAATAAATTGGCATCTAAAGCACTTGGATATGGATTTCCAATAAGATTATAAATTTCTGAAGTTCCTGAATATATTGTAGGAGTTGTAATAGTGCCATTATTTGGAACACCCACGAATGTTCCCGTAAACGGTAATCTTGTAGTTACATCATAATTTTGTGGCCCTCTTATTATATATCCTTGTCCTGATGTCATGGTAGCACTACTAGCTATATTTGCCCAATAATTTGTTGTTGCAGCATCAAAATAAAAATACTTGTCCGATAATGTAAGGGGGGACAAATTGAATAAAGTTTGCTGCCTTACTGGAGTGGACCAATAATTGTAATCGTATCTATTTATGTCTTTGGTAGTTCTTTTATAATTAATATTACCTGTGTTGGCAACATTATTTGTTTGCAATAAACTAGAAGAGTTCTCAAAGGTAACGGTCCCACCTGTAATTTTTAATTCATTTACTAAAGATAAAGTTTCTCCACTATTAAAAACAACTGTTCCACTGTTTACCAAACAGTTGCAACCCTGTAAACTTCCTGCTGAGTAATTTCCACTTATTATTATTGGGTCATTAATAGTAGGTGCTGCTGGAGACCAACTGCCACTCCATGTTTTAATAATACCAGGCAACACTGTCAAAGTAATACTTGCTGAGGCCGAACAACTAGTAGAAGCTATAGTAGACAAAGCAGTTATTGTAACTGTAGAGGTAGATTTAACATAAATAGTTGTTAAATTTTGGCCTGTATAAAGAACAGTAGCGGATGCATCAGTAAATATGGTGTTCAGGATTGTTGATGTCCAAGTATAAGTTGTACCTGTTCCTGAAGCTGTTATTGGCGTAACACTATTAATACATATATTAGTAGTTGGAGCAGAAATAGAAACCGTTGGTTTTGGACTAACTGAAACCACTAGGTCGTCTGTTGCGAAGCATCCATTGCCATAAGTTGAAGACAAAGTATATGTGGTTGTTACTAAAGGAGATATTGTTGGAGTCAAACTAGATGACGTAAATCCGGCAGGACTAGAAGACCATGAATTGGTAACCGTGGATGTAGCTGTAACCACTATGTCGTCAATTCCTATATTAGAATATCCATAATCTGAAGTTCCAGTAAATGCAAGAGAAACTGCATTAAATCCCGGGCCTACAAAACCATTTAAACTTATAGTGATTTGTGTCCAAGAACCATAAGTATAATAAGTTGTCCCGACTTGAGTGTAAGTCCCTCCATTATTATTAGCATAAACAGCCAAAGAATCGATTCCATCAGAATTATAAATCCAAAAAGTTAAGGTAGAAGCGGTATAAGTGGACAAATTTAGCACAGGTGAAATCATAGAGCTTTGTCTCCCTGACCTAATATTATAGGTATCAAAATAACTACAATATCCTGTATAACCATTGGGTGGCCAAGTGCTACCAGTGTCTGTGTTTTCAAATGAAGTATAAAAACGAGGGTTTCCAAATCGATTATAGCTTCTAGTCCATCCCGTTGGAAAAGGCCCTGCATTAAAATCTTGACTTAAAACTGTGATTGTTGATGAATTTTGCGCTGAACCATTCAAAGAACCCGAATCTGGCAAACAAATAGAAAAATCCAATCCTGCATTGGGTAAAGCAGGAATCGGTTTAACCGATACTATTAAATTTGAAGTACTACTTGTGCCAAAGGTACCAATTGCATAAACTGAAATTGTACCCCCCGTTGCAGAAGGACTTACAGTAATAGATGTTGATCCTTGTCCTGAAACTATACTCCATCCCGATGGAACTGACCATGTATAGGATGTTACTCCAGAAATACTCGAAATAGTATAGCTATTGGTTACATTAGAACAAGTAACTGCTGGGCCTCCTATTACTCCTAAGCATGTTATAGCTGAACTCGCAGTTACTGCTAAAGTAAAAACTCCTCCAGTATTTGAATAACCATTATCTGCATTATAATCATACACTTCGATATAATAAGTAACACCTCCTATTAAAGATGCTGTTATTGATTCTGAAGAACTCGTTGATCCACTATAACCTAAATATGAACCTTGACAACTACTATAATAATACAAATCTTTATCTCCTGTAAAGCCATTAAGAAACATAGTGTACGACCCCGAACAAGCAGGAGTAAAAGCATACCATGCACTAATCATTGTTGAGCCCGAACAGCTTGTAAAAGATCCATTCGCTTGAGTTGTTATGGTACTGGCTGCACTACAACTATTGTTTGCTGCAGAAGAAGATATTGTAACCGAAACTGGAGTCCTCGTGCTTTCGCAACCATTTACTGTTTGTGAGGCATAATAAGTAGTTGTACTTAATACAGTGCTAGTTGGTAAAGCAGGAATACTTACATTTGTTGCATACCATTGAATAGAAGTTCCTGTTGCAGACAAATTTGCAACTGTACCTGAACATAAAGATTGCGAACTAGCTGTTGGTGCAGAAGGAATTGTGTTGACGGTTACTGTTGAAGCAGACGAAGAAGCACTTTGACAACCATTTGTATTTATTACTTGTACAGTATAATTTCCTGCTGATGTTGCTGTGATGGATTGAGTAATAGCACCGTTACTCCATAAATAAGTACTACCTGCACTGGCGGTTAATGTCACACTACCACCGCTACAAAAAGTAGTAGGCCCCCCTGGGGTAATAGTTGGCGAAGTTGGCAACGGATTCACAGTTACTACTGTAGCTAACGACGAGGCGCTTTGACAACCATTGGAATCAGTTACTTGAACAGCATAACTTCCTGTTGCTGTTGCCGTTATGAATTGACTAGTAGCGCCGTTACTCCATAAATAAGTAGTTCCTGGACTAGCTGTTAATGTCACATTACCCCCACTACAAAAAGTAGTAGGCCCTCCCGTAGAAATAGTTGGCGTATTAGGCGGCGAATTCACAGTTACTACTGAAGCTACTGACGATGCGCTTTGACAACCATTGGAATCAGTTACTTTTACAGTATAACTTCCTGATGTTGTAGCGGTGATGGCTTGATTAGTAGCACCATTACTCCATAAATAAGTAGTTCCTAAACTAGCGGTTAATATCACATTACCCCCGCTACAAAAAGTGGTAGGCCCTCCCACAGAAATAGTTGGCGTATTAGGCAGCGAATTCACAGTTACTACTGTGGCTATCGACGAGGCACTTTGACAACCATTGGAATCAGTTACTTTTACAGTATAAATTCCTGCTGTTGTAGCGGTGATGGCTTGAGTAATAGCACCGTTACTCCATAAATAAGTAGTTCCTAAACTAGCGGTTAATGTCGCATTACCCCCGCTACAAAAAGTGGTAGACCCTCCCGCAGAAATAGTTGGCGTATTAGGCAGCGCATTAATTGTTAATCCTCCTGAAAAATCACTAGTATTTGTATCACAAGCTTTTGTAACAACACAATAATAATAAGTAGTACCTGCAGAAGTACTTGTAGGGCTATAGGTATTTGTTTGTGCGCCATTTGCGCTTCCTAAATTTGTTGCTCCAGAGGTTGAGGCATTTGTAGTATTTGACCACCATTGATAAGTTGAACCCGAAGCAGCCGTTACCGATAATGCAGTAGGAGAAACTCCAATACACACCGACTGTGGAGTTGTTAATGGTTGCACAGATATTAATGTAGCTGGAACAAAATCAACACATTCAACTGTAAAAGAAATACCTGTAGAAACTGAAGATATATCTGAAGTAAATTGAATCGTGATGGAACCATCTGTACTACATGAAGTATAGGATTGAGTAGGAGATGTTAGAGTAATAGGCGACACACTCGTAGCAGTAATTAGAGCATTTCCTGATGGCAAAGTTGTTCCTGAAGCTGTTCCACTATAAATTGCAAAAGCATCCCCTGTTCCAAGAGCAGTAGTACTATTAAGGGTGAGTCTGACTCTTTTTCCAAGTCCAGCACAAGGTAAAAATGACAAAATATGGTTTTGAGAATTATTATAAGAGTCTGATGCACCACCATTATCATAAAGAATAAAATTAGGGTCTGCAAGTGTTCCTGCTGTAGTTCCAATTGCAAGAGTATTGCAATAAGTAGAACCCAGTGCTGGGACTATTGTTTTATTTTTTGTAGTATCGGTTGAAATCCATGACATATCATCAACCCAAATAGCAGTACCCGCAGTAACCGTTATTCTTATATAGAGATTTGTTGCCGTTCCAAATCCACCACCAGTGCCACTAGTATTAGTAGTAGATGTGATAGAAAATGGAATATAAGCAGGTGTTGCAGTACCTGTACTCATAGTCGCAGAAGTAGTAACACCAGATAAAAATGATGAATCTGAAGACCATTGAACCTTATAACTTGTATTTGTAGTATTTGCACCTCTTACATAAAATAAAAACTCAGTTGGAGTTTCATTAATAATAGGAGTTTGTATATAATTAGCATTTTGAATAACAGCATTATAAATACCTGTTCTTGGCGTTGCTGATGCTGAGGTTGATGCAGTACTACTAAAAGTCCATCCTTCATAAACCATACTACCTACTTGTGTAATAGTTCCTTTTAATTTAAAACTTTCAAATTTTTGGTATGGACCTAAACAAGTTTGCGCATTTAAATTAGTACCATTAAATAAAGTAAAAACCAAAACAAGCAGAAAGCTTGTTTTAGCAAAAAAGTTAAGGGCATTACTCAACCTAGTAGGTACTAATGATGTCATACTAATAATATTTGGGGACGATAAAAATACAATAATTTTTTGTTTTATAAAAAAAAAATGATTTATTCTTATTTTTTTAAAAAAAATACCCTTATTCTTGGCGCAAAAAATAGCAAGGGTGTTTCTTTTTAATACTTAAAAAAACCGCCTCGGTTAGGAGGCGGTTTCTAAAAATTATTGCAGTTTATCGTTTAATAACTCTTAGTGTCTTTATGTTTCCTCCTTGACTAATAATTACATTATACACCCCTGATGGATAGTTTGCACCCACTTCAAATTCTTCTACTTGTGTAGATTCTATAAATTGGTTTTCTACAAGTTTTCCTAACATGTCGTATACTTTTAATTGTAAAGAATCATGGCTGCTGGTTGTAACTTCCAACTTGAAGTTTTCTGCAAACGGGTTAGGATAAGCTTTTACATCAAACATTTTCATGGTTTCTTTGGAAGTTACTGTAGCTATAGTTGTACTAGGCAACATCAGGGTACATATTTTTCCGTATGCTCCCCATTCGCCGCCTATTTTAACTTTAACTTGAACCGAATAGCTAGTTGCTGGCAACAAGCCTGGAACGTTATTCAATGCAAAAATTTTATGGGGTATGTACCAGAAGTTGCAGAAGTACTTAAATTGGAAATAGTTAAACTATTAGCACCAGAATTTAAACCATTCATCGTTACATTATCTGCTCCAGCTAAGTCAATTAAAGGAAGAGCTACTGAACCACTAATTGTTCTGGTTCCACTTGGATTAATTAATAATGAACTCCAATTAGTTGAGTTTGATAGAGTAATAGCTCCAGTTTCTGTGGTTATATCAGCAGTAACTAATGCGGTTATTGTTCCAGTATGTACGGTACCAGTATTAATACTGAAAAAAGTCCTCCTGCAACAGTAAAGTTTGAATAAGTTGTTGCAATATTAGCAAGGGTTCCTCCTGAACTTGTTACTATAATAGACCCTGTTAGTGGAGTATACGTATAATTAATACCTCCATTATTATTTAATTCTAGCATGGATAAATCATGTACAGATTGTCCATTTGTTGTCACGTCTGCATTAATAGAACTTAAAGATCTATTACTAGTGTATACATAATAATAAACCGCACTAGATTGCCAAGGAATTGTAGCAGACCAAGAAGTTCCTGAACCTGTAGCTTGAACTAGTGAAGAATTAGTAAATGAACTAGAAGTAGAATATCTTACATAAACATATTCAGAGGCATTTGGAGTTCCTGAGGTAGTAATTGAAACTAATCTAGAAGCTAAAGCACCTGAAGCACTTGTAACAGCATTTACTGTAACCGGATTAAAACTAGTTTCCAGCACACTCATCAATTGATCAGCATAAGCCGAACCTTTAATAATATTATAAGTATAATAATAATTTGCTTGGGTTGCAGAAAGTTTCCCTTTAGAATTATAACCTGGTCCACCTTCAAAATTAGCTGATGCTGTAGAAGTATTTGGTAAAATAGTAGCATTATAACTTGATAAAACAACATTACTAGATACATTTTGAAGATTTAACTCCCCATGTATTAAAATAAGAATCCGCGTTAAATTGCCAATTTCTAGTTCCTGACGAAGTACCCAAGGCATTTTCTTGAAAACGCGCCTGAAATACTGATCCCTTTAAAGTCATTGGTGAATTAAAATAAGACCCACCAATATCCTGATTTACCAACATTGCTCCTGGTTGAGCAAAACTAATTTGAGAAGCAACAAAAATTTATAAAAAATTAATTATTGAAGCTGAATTTCCTGATAATTTTCTTCTAAAAGAAAATACTGTTTGTGTAAAGTTATTCATAAATTCAAATGTTTACGTTATCTTATTATATAAATGTTTTAAAATCATTTATATATCTAATAAATTAATAGTAGGTTGAAAATATAATATACTTTACTGCATTTGGGCTTGCAGAAGAAGCGATCGAAAAAATCTAAAATAGATTAAGTTTTTAAATTTTAAAAAGTTGTAAGCCTATTTAGTTAACTACTTTATAAATAATCGATTAAAAAACACAAAAAATCGTTTAACCATTTATAATAAATTTTTTTATAAGAAAAATATTGCTTTTTTAAAATCAAATTACAAAAAAACACCATATAAGATGGAACTCAATATGCATATTAAATGCAAACTATAAATTAATATTTATTACAAATTTGATTTATACAATCAACCAAAGAACAAATGAGAAATAGAGCCTATAGACTTAGAAAACTGGGGTAATTTAATAAAAACAGGAAGTCTAACTAAATAAAAATTCCTAATAGATTTTAAAATCTATTAGGAATAAGTAAGAATGTAAAATAATTAAAGCAACTTATCAATAATCATTTCTTCAGTAATTCCTTCGGCATCGGCCTTATAATTCTTAATGATTCTGTGTCGAAGTATTCCAACTGCAACTGCTTTCACATCTTCTATATCTGGAGAAAATTTTCCGTTGAAAGCAGCATTAGCTTTGGCAGCCAAAATTAAATTTTGAGAAGCTCTTGGTCCTGCACCCCAGTCTAAATAATTTTTTACAAACTCATTTGAAAGTGCATTGTCAGGTCTAGTTTTACTAACTAGAGTTACCGCATATTCAATAACATTATCGGCAACTGGAATACGGCGAATTAAGTGTTGGAAATCGATAATTTCATCCGCAGTAAATAATGGATTTATAGTTTGTTTTGCATCAGAAGTAGTGCTTTTAACCACTTCTACCTCTTCTGCAAAAGAAGGATAATCTAATTTAATAGCAAACATGAAGCGGTCTAATTGAGCTTCAGGCAAAGGGTAAGTTCCTTCTTGCTCAATAGGGTTTTGGGTTGCTAATACAAAATAAGGTAAATCTAATTTATAGTTTTGTCCTGCAATAGTTACCGAACGTTCCTGCATAGCTTCCAATAACGCCGCTTGGGTTTTAGGAGGGGTTCTGTTTATCTCATCTGCAAGGATAATATTAGAGAAAATTGGTCCTTTAATGAATTTAAACTGACGGTTTTCATCTAAAATTTCACTTCCTAATATATCCGATGGCATTAAATCGGGTGTAAATTGAATTCGTTTAAAACCCAAGCCTAATGCTTGTGAAATGGTGTTGACCATCAAGGTTTTGGCCAAACCAGGAACACCAACTAAAAGTGCGTGACCTCCAGAAAAAATACTTAATAAAACTTGGTCAACTACTAGGTCTTGACCAATAATTATTTTAGAAATTTCTTTTTTAAGTTCTAATCTTTTTTGAACTAGATTTTGTATTGCTGCTACGTCGGACATAATATTTGAGTTTGAAGTTGTAAGTTTGTAGATGACAGTTAGCAAAATGTGCTTACTTATATCTGCTTACTGCTGACTATTTTTTAAGCCAATTATTAGTGAATTTACAATCTTTATATTCACCGTTTATCTTAATATAGGTTTCTTTAATTTTATTTTCAGACCATTTTGCTATAGCATTAATTTGCTTTTCTTTTAGTGCTAAATCTTTGATTTTAGTATAATCTTTACTAAAATCGGCAACGTGTTGCTCGATTTTATTTGTCACCATAATAATTTTGTAACGTTTTCCAACTTTTGGATCTTCGTCTAATATTACAGGAGAAATTTCACCACTACTCATGTTAGAAACTTGACCATAAAATTCTGGATCCATTTTGGTTAATTCAAAATGTGTGTCTTGAGTTTTTGGATTGATCAAAGTTCCTCCATTAGCCCGAGTTTCTTTTTCATCGGACAAAGTTCTTGCAGCATCTGCAAACGTAATTTCTTTATCTTGAATACGTTTTTTTATCAATTCAATTTTATCTTTTGCTTCTTTTAAAGCATTCGGAGTGATTTTGGCAGCCATTAAAATATGACGTAATTCTAAATCTTGACCTTTAACTTTTTCTAAATAAATAATATGAAAACCAAATTCAGTTTCAAATGGTTCGGATATTTCGCCTTCCTGCAATGAGTAAGCAACATCTTTAAACTCTTTTACAAAAGGAGTTTTCTTATTTATTTTATAAAAACCTCCGCTAGATCTTGACCCTGGATCTTCAGTATATAATACCGCTTTAGTAGTAAAGCTAGCGCCAGCTAAAACTTCTTTTTTAATCTCTTTTAGCCTATCAATTACTGCTTGTTTTTCAGCTAAAGAAACTTTAGGAGTAATCACTATTTGAGCCATTTCTAATTCAGCACCTAAAAGCGGTCTATCTGATTCTGGAATTTTTTTAAAGAAATTTCTAGTTTCTTCGGGTGTTATTTGAATAGGATCCACAATCTTTTTTTGCATTTCGGCAGCTAATTTTTGTTGCTTTAAAATCTCAAAAAGTTCGGTCTTGAACTCATCTTCATTATTTTTCTTGAAATACTTTACTACATTATCCATAGACTTTAGTTGCTCCACCATGTAGTCTAATTGTTGGTTCATTTTTTCTTTTACTTCTTCGTCTTTTACAACAATAGAGTCTTGAATGGCTTGGTGTGCATATAATTTATCTTCTAGCAATTTACCCAACATTTGACAACGGGTAATATCTTTAGTAGAATTTCCAGAACTTTCAATTTCTAAAAAAGCTTTGTCTATATCCGAATCTAAAACGATATAATCTCCAACAGTAGCTACAATACCATCTATTTTTTGTCTTTTTTGGGTAGAAACTGGCTTTTTCTCTAGCTCTTTTTCTTTAATAATCTCTTGTGCATTTGCGTAAAAACCAATTAAAAAAAGGAAAATACCTAGTACTCGCTTACAATTCAATACATTCATCATTACTCTAATTTATTTTTTAATTTGCTTTTTAACTTTTTCAAAAGTTTCTTGATTTACTTTAACAATAAATTCTTTTTTAAGTTCGCTAACCCAATTTTGCTCCAAATATTGTTGGTAGTCGTTTACCAATTTTCCTTTGCATTCTTCTAGAGTTTTGGGCGCTGACGGAAGTGATTTTAACACATTGGTAATATAAAAATAATCTCCTTTAGTTGTGATTTCAGAAAGTCCTAATTCCATTTTAGTTCCTTTTGGTAATGCATCAGCACCTTCTTCATACACCCCTTGATAATACATAATGGTCACATTATCTTTGGTATTGAATTTTTCTTTTATTTCTTTGGCTGTTTGTTTTTTCTGCAACATAGACAACACTTTTTTCATTTTATCTAAGCTAGTCGAAGAATAAATCTCAGCATCTACTCTAGTTTTCCAAAGATGTTTGTCTTTTTGAGTTTCGTAGAAAGCTTTTAAGCCAATAGTATCTGTTTTAGAACGTTGCCAGATTTCTTTATCCATTAAATCAAATAATAATAAACCGTCACGATATTCATCCATCACAGCAGAAAATTCCGGAAATTCATTCTCTAAATTATCATTATTAAATTGGTTGCGTTTTTCGTCTACAAAAGTTTCGAATAAATTATCAGTTAATTTCTCTATAGGTTTTAAAGTAGATCCTGGTTTTTGTTTGGAATATACATAATCTAGAAAATCGTTTCCTGTATAATTTTTGGTTCCAACAGTAAACAATGTTTTTGCATATTTTGCTGTATCTGTTGGAAGTACCCATTTGTTATCATAAAAATCATTGGTCACTAATTTGGACAACGAATTGTATAATTTAGTATCTCTTTTTATTGGATATTTGACTCTAAGCTTTTCTGTTAATGAATTTGTAATTAATCTAGAACGATCGTCTTTACTAATTTTATTTTCTAATTCAACTTTAGACTCTTCATAGGATTTTACAGGAAATCTATCTATAAATTTTACAATATGCCAACCAAATTGTGTTTCAAATGGTTTAGAAATTGGATTTTCTTTAGATAAAGAAAAGGCTTGGGTTTCAAATTCTTCCGAACTCAATTGCCCAGAAGCAAAACGGTTTAATACCCCTCCTTTAGATGCTGACGATTTATCTTCGGAGAATTGTTTCGCTAATTCTTCAAATTTTTCTCCTTGTTGTAGTTTTTGATAAATATCGTCAATTGTTGTTTTTGCTTTAGCAACATCTCCACCTTCTTTTGGTTTTAATATCATGATATGTGCCACTGCAATTTCACCTCTATTATCTCTAATGTCGTTAACTTTTATCAAATGGTAACCAAAACGAGTTCGCACTGGCATAGAAATTGAACCTACTGGAGTAGTATATGCTCCATTTTCAAAAGCATAAACCATTTTGAAACTAGTAAAATATCCTAAATTTCCTTTATTTTCTTTAGCCGATGGATCTTGAGATAACTCTTGGGCTAATACTCCAAAATCTTCTCCATTAAGTACTCTATTTCTAATTCCAAGAGCTTTATTATAGGCTACTAAAGTGTCTGCAGGTGCTGCATTTTCATCTACTAAAATTAAAATGTGAGACGCATTAACTTCTTTCAAAAGTCTTTTATACCCTTCATCTACAAGTTCTTTTGTAACTTTAGAATCAGTAGTATAATTTTTGGACAACTGGGTTCTATAACTTTTAAGCTCGGTTTGGTACTGTGTATTATTTTGCAATCCCAATTTATTTGCTTTAGAAACTTTTAATTTATACCCTAAAAACAACTCAAGGTATTGATTTAAATCTTTCTGAGACTCGTCTTTAACTAAATCTAAATTTTTATTATAAACTCTAATAAATTCATCCGTATAAAATGGTTTATCATCAATAGTAAATAAAACCTCTTTGGAGTTCGTTTGTGCTTTTGCTACCAATACAAAACCCATAATCAACCCTAAAAAAATATGCTTTAACTTCATTATCTATTCTATTAAATTAAGTTATTTAAAAATTACACGGATTTACTTTAATGCAAAACCGAAATTACAATCAACAAAAGTAACAAATCGACTCTATTAAACAAGTATAGCTTCTACTATTAACAAAAATTTATTAACAGTATTTTTTGTTATGCCTTTGAAAAGCAAAGTTGTATTAGTTATTTATTTAATAAATAGTATTTTTGCAGACCATTACAAGAATTATGAGTTTTTTAAAAGAAATATTACGTCGCAGAACTTTCGGAATCATATCGCATCCCGATGCTGGAAAAACTACTTTAACTGAGAAATTATTGCTTTTTGGAGGAGCAATCCAGGAGGCTGGTGCGGTTAAAAACAATAAAATTAAGAAAGGTGCAACCAGTGACTTTATGGAAATTGAACGCCAAAGAGGAATTTCTGTGGCCACCTCAGTTTTGGCTTTTAATTATAAAAATAAAAAGATAAACATTCTAGACACTCCGGGTCACAAGGATTTTGCAGAAGACACATTTAGAACCCTAACTGCCGTAGATAGCGTAATTGTTGTTATCGATGTTGCTAAAGGTGTTGAGGAACAAACTGAAAAATTAGTATCGGTATGTAGAATGCGTAAAATTCCGATAATTGTTTTTATCAACAAATTGGATAGAGAAGGAAAAGATGCCTTCGATTTAATGGATGAAGTAGAAAAGAAACTTGGTCTTCATGTAACCCCGTTAAGTTTTCCTATCGGAATGGGATATGATTTTCAAGGAATTTATAATATTTGGGAAAAGAACATCAATCTTTTTAGTGGGGATAGCCGAAAAAATATTGAAGACACTATTGCTATTTCGGATTTAATGAGTCCCGAATTAGGGAAACTTATTGGAGAAAAACCTGCAACTAAACTTAGGGAAGAATTAGAATTGATTGAAGAAGTATATCCTCCATTTAATAAAGAAGAGTATTTAGAAGGGAATTTACAACCTGTATTTTTTGGATCTGCTTTAAATAATTTTGGAGTTCGTGAACTTTTAGACTGTTTTGTAGAAATCGCTCCGACGCCAAGACCTAAAGAATCGGACACCCGACTAGTAATGCCTGAAGAAGAAAAACTATCTGGATTTGTATTTAAGATACATGCTAATATGGATCCGAAACACCGGGACCGTCTTGCTTTTATAAAAATTGTATCGGGAACTTTTGAGCGGAACAAACCATATATGCACGTTCGATTGAACAAGAGTTTGAAATTTTCTAGTCCGAATGCCTTTTTTGCAGAAAAGAAAGAAATTGTAGACATCTCCTACCCTGGTGACATTGTAGGATTGCACGATACTGGTAATTTCAAAATTGGAGATACTTTAACCGAAGGGGAAATTATGAATTTTAGAGGAATCCCTAGTTTCTCTCCAGAGCATTTTAGATACATTAATAATGCTGATCCAATGAAAGCCAAACAATTGGAGAAAGGGGTTGACCAATTAATGGATGAAGGAGTTGCGCAGTTATTTACCTTGGAAATGAACAACCGAAAAGTAATTGGAACCGTTGGTGCTTTACAATATGAAGTGATTCAATACCGTTTAGAACACGAATACGGAGCGAAATGTACTTATGAGAATTTCCCTGTACATAAAGCGTGTTGGGTGAAGCCCGATGATGCCAAAAATGAAGAGTTCAGAGAATTTAAGCGAGTGAAGCAAAAATTTCTAGCTCACGACAAATACAACCAATTGGTATTTTTAGCCGATTCGGACTTTACTATTCAAATGACGCAAAGTAAATATCCTAGTGTAAAATTATTCTTTACTTCAGAATTTGAATAATACAACTTTACTGAAAAAAAACTCATTTAGAAATCTAAACGAGTTTTTCATTATAATCTTTACCTAATTATTTCAATTTCTTTAACGATTCCGTTGCATAAACATTTGCTGGATCTATAGCTAATGTTTTACCAAAATAATCTTTAGCTTTTACTTTATCCGTATTAGCATAAAAAGCTGCAATACTATTATAAGCTTCTGTTACTTTTGGCTTTAATTTATTTATTTCATCTTGATAAATTGAATAATTAAAATCTTTAATTGAGTTTTTATATAAATCGACAATGTAATTATTATTTGAAACATCTACATTCGCCTTCACCAAATCATTCTCCAACTTATCAAATGCATACAATAAATATTTTTCGTAATTAGAAGCCATAATATCGTCCTTTTCCAAAGTACTGTTAATTCTAGCTTTATATAAATATGCCTCTTGATATTTGGGTGAAGCAGTAATAACATTATCCATTGATTTATCCGCATTTTGAAGTGCAATGACATTTACATCTTTTAGTTCTTTACCTCTATTTTCAGTTAATACACAAAGTCCAAAATAAACATTATCTTCTAAGTAATTTCTTGAATTAGGATTAGTAATAGCCAATTCAAATATTGGACTTGCGATGGCATATAATTTTTTGGTGAAATATTTTTTACCTATTTCATTCAATCCGTTAGCCATAACAATATCTAATTCTAGTGCTTTTTTTAAATCCGTTATCCCTAATGCTAATGTTGCGGCATCTACTGTTTTACCATCTGCAGCAACTGATTTGGAAACTTTTGCCAGTCCTAAGAAATAATAATCTCCAGCGATAACTTTGTTAGTTCCTTTAGAAATATAATCTGTTAAAGCAGAAATAGCAGCATCAAAATTTCCATTTTGATAAGCAGAATATCCTAAATAGCGCAAAATACGTGGATTTACTTTATCTAATTTTTGCATAGCATTAGCTTCTAATTCTAATGCTTTATAATCTTTAGCTAAGATTAAAAAATCTGCATGACGCATTCTTGATGGCAAAGAATAATCGGTTAAACTCAAATACTTTTCATAATTACTTAATGCTTTGGCAATGTTTTCGGTATAAGTTCCTGGCTTATTGTTAGCCCATAAATAATAAGTTTCCGCTAATTCACGATAAACAGGGCCGTAATTAGGATTTAAAGCCAACACTTCATCATAAGCTTTTACCGCTTCTACATAAGCTTTAGCTCCTTTTAACAAAACCCCCAATTGCATTTTAGCTCTTATTAAAGTATTGTCAATAGCATACGCATCTCTGTAGGAAGCATAAGCATCATTTTGACTTTTATCACCATAAAAAGCATCTCCTAAAATTAATTTCACATTGGCATCATTAGGATTTGCAGTTTGTGCTTTTGTTAATAAATTGATAGCTGCCTTATAATCCGGTTTAGAAGTATTCATATAAGCTTGCGCGATATATAAATATTCTTCTATATCTTTCTTTTTTAATTCTTTTAAGACCTGATCAAATTTAGCTTGAGCAGCAGCAGTATTTCCATTATCTAAATCCATTTGACCTAGACCTATGGTATTGAATCTTGACCCTTCTGAAGCAGTTAAGCCTTTTTGAAAATATATTTTGGCAGAATCCTCTATATTTTGTTTAAGATAGATTGTACCGATTAAAAAGTCAGCTTTTCCGTTATCAGCTTTTACTTTAATACTATTTTTAAGAATGGTTTTTGCTTTTTCATATTGCTCGGCATCCATAGCCTTTTTTGCTTGATCTAAATCTTGAGCTTGGCCTACAGAAGTTGCAGTTAAAAAAATGATGCTTAGGATCTTATAATTTTTCATCTTAGGTGTATTTCTAATTACTTTCAATTTTATTTCTAATGCTTATGTTTCGACTAGGTTCTCGTACAGGTGCAAGCCCCGATTTTAATATTATTCTTTGACCAATTTCTCCAGATATGAAAGAGGCAAAGCCAATTCCTAAGCCCTCAAATCCTTGACAATTTATTATATACAAAACACGTGCCAAAGGGTATTTTCTAGTAGCTATATTCTCTTGACTGGGATAAACATATCCATTTGTATTCTTATCTTTTATACTTAAAACTGTAATTTTTTTAAGTATTTTTTTGATGTTTAGACTAGGCTGAAAAATCCAATTAACGCCTACTACTCCAATCATTCCTTCATTTTGTGATACATATCGTATAACTTCTTCATTTGTTTTAAATGAAAAAACTCCAGCATCAGGCATGCTTTTTAATCCTGCTAATTCTAAAAAATAACGTGTGGTACTCGAATTAGCATTATCAAAAACTAAACCTTTAATTTTTGTTGGATTTCCTTTTAAAAAAGCTACAATTTCAGAAATATCTTGAATGGAATCCTTTGTGTTTTTATTTTTTATTAATGCTATGGCATCAATAGCAAAAGGAGTTTCTAAAGGTGTAATTTTCTTATTTTTGAAAATAGCCTTTTCCACTTTATTTAATTTTCGTGACAAAATAATAGTCCTAGTTTTATTGTTTACAAACGACTGTACACTTTCTTTTTCGGATTGTGGCAGCAACTTGATTGTAGCATTATACTGGCTTTCAAATACAGCAACTTGATCTTCAATTATTGGCAAAACTGATTCGTCTACTAAAATAGAGGTACTGCCAGTTAATATTGTTTCTTTAGTATCGGAATCTCCTTTGCAGGAATAGATACCAATAAGTACTAATCCAACACCAAATAAAAACGGAACTATTTTTTTTTTGATTTTAATCATCCGAATCGGTTTTTAATAATCGCCAAAATCTAAAAAAGCCATAAACTATTAATAAGGATCCTAAAGCAATTCGATATTTGGTTTCCATTCGGATGGGAAATTTAGTCCAAAATATAAGAATTACTCCAAGTGTTAAATATATCATAAGAAACAAAACGCCTATAAATAGAAGAAATCGCTCTTTAAGCGATTTCTTCTTATAGTTAGTAACTATTTGCTTAAGCATATTATTCTTCTGGATTTTCAATTGAAAAAGTTTGGATAAAAGCACAACGGACTTTTCTACCGTTTTGTTCTGCAGGAGTCCATTTAGGTCCTTTACGGAGTACACGTTCTGCTTCTTTTCCGGATCCATATCCAATATCTTTTAATACTTTGATATCGGTTAAAGAACCATCTTTTTCTACTACAAATGAAACAACTACTTTACCCTTAAGTCCAGGTTCTTCTGGCGGTGAAAAATTATTTTTCAGAAAGCTATACCATTTAGGCATTCCACCCGGAAACCCTGGTTGCACCTCGATACCAGCAGAATTATAGATAGTATTATCTTCTACCACATCGTTTTGAGGTGGCCCATTTCCTGGAGGGTCAACAGATAAAGGTGCATCTTTATCTCCTTTAATATCTTCTTTTCCAAGATTTTTATCTTTAATATCTTCCACCTTGGGTGGCTCTTCGGTTACTTCATCTTTTTTAGCAACAACAGGCTTTACAAACTTAACCACATCCTCTTTTGGTTTTGGTGGTGGTGGCGGTTTCAAATCTTCTTTTGGTTTTTCTTCTTTTGGAGGTAACTTAACAGCAGTTATTCTATCGTGTAATCCTTCATCGGTTGTAGCGGTAACGCTACTAATAAAATCAGCAATAATAGGAGTTGCCACAGCAATAGCAAAAACAACTGCTCCAATTCCTAAAGCTTTAAGATTAGTTTTGTCATTATGCTTCCGCAAATCATAAGCACCATAACTTTTGTTACGTCCTTCAAAAACGATGTCTAACCATTTTTTTCCTAATAGGTCTATTTTCATCTTTTTGTTATTTTATAAATAAATACCAAAAGGTATTTTATTTGTTAATTTCCTCAGCTAATTTATTTTCCTCTGGAGTAAAATCATTAACTATTGCATAAGTAGGCACTTTACAAATTGCCATTTCATCTAAAATATCTACCAAATTTTTGTACGTAGATTTTTTAGTAGGTTTTATGATAACAATCATTCCTTTATCCTTATCGCCCATCACAACAGGAATAGATACAACACGTTTTAATAATTCTTTACGAATTCCGTCTTTACTATAATCTGTAGTTTTTGGAGCACCGTTAGGTTCTGGAGCGGCTAAAAGACCATGAAACCATTTTATTTGATCGTTAGCGCCAAGAATAATAGTTAAGGTTCTTCTTTGATCCGTTTTAACAGGTGGAATTTTTGTTTCTTTATCATCTTTGGCAGGCAAGCCTAAAGGCATTGATTGCGGTTTAGATAACGAGGTTGTAAGCATAAAGAAAGTAATAAGTAAGAAAGCCAAATCTACCATTGCGGTAAGATCTACCTTAGAGTTTTGCTTTTTACTTCTTACTTTGCCACCTTTACCACCGCTACCGTCGCCAGTATTTAATTCAGCCATTTTATAATATTTTTATAAAAATTTATATTTATTTCAAAAAAAAAATTAATTAGTTTTTGGTTTAGCTCTTAAACCTGTAACCAAACTAAAATTATTTATTTTTTGATCTTGTAACAAATCCATAATTTTTCTAATTTGTGGATATTGTTGTTTAGCATCGCCTTTAATTGCGAAGTCCAGTTCTTTATCTTTAGCTAAATCTACATTGTTAGCTTTTCGAACATACATAACCCAATCTTTTAATTCATTATTCAATGAATCTGCTGGAATACCAGGTTGCACACCACTTTTGTTTCTATCTGAACTTGACATTGCTATTAATTGTTTCAAACCAGAAACAGGAACACCAAATTCTTCAATCAAAGAAAACTGTGCAATTTCGGCAGTAGTAAATTTAACGCCATACTTTTCTCCCATTAATTCTAGGGTTTTAGCACGAACATCCCTATCCTTCATTCCAAAAAATACACTTTCGCCAACACTGTTTTTACCAACTGTTAAGGTAACTAAACCTGTTTCAGGAAGTTTAGTTTGCACCGTAGAAGCTGGCGTTTGTACTGGTAATGGCTCTGGTTGTTTTGCTGTAGCGGTCAAAATGAAGAACGTAAGCAAAAGAAAAGCCACATCACACATAGCGGTCATGTCAATAGATGTTGCCTTTTTGGACATTTTTATTTTAGCCATTTTTATCTATTTATTATCTCTTTGAAAAAATAATTTCAAAAAAATTAATTATTATTTAATACTTCCTCTCATTCTTCTGTAAGAATTCACAATTGCAGTACCAGCCTCGTCAATAGAATACGTTAAAGTATCGATTTTAGAAGTAAAAAGGTTGTACATAATAATTGCTAAAGCAGAAGTAGAAATTCCTGTTGCAGTATTGATAAGTGCTTCTGAAATACCATTTGCAAGCATTGCTTGATCTGGAGTTCCTGAAGATGCTAAAGCACCAAACGCTTTAATCATACCAGTTACTGTTCCTAACAATCCTGCAAGAGTACCTAATGATACTAAAGTAGAAAGGATAGTCATGTGTTTTTCTAACATTGGCATTTCAAGAGAAGTAGCTTCTTCGATTTCTTTGTGAATCATTTCAGATGCTTCTTCGCTATTAAATCCTTCTTTTTTAACTTCTTGGTATTTTACTAATGCAGATTTGATTGCATTTGCTACTGAACCTTTTTGTTTATCACAAGTTGCAATTGCTTCTTCCATATTTCCTTGAGAAATATTTCCTTGAATTGACGCCATAAATTTATCTAAATTTCCAGTTCCTGAAGCTTTAGAGATTACGAAAAATCTTTCGAAAGAAAAAACAATAACCATTAATAAGCATCCTAATAATACCGGAACGATAGAACCTCCTTTATAAACCATTCCTAAATAATTTCCAGCTACAGGAGCACCAGCTTCAGCACCAGATTTCATTGCTTCTGCATTTTGAAAATTCCCTGGAGCACCCATGATAAATTTCCATACTAAAAATCCTACAACGATACAAGATGCGATGATAATTCCTGTCATCATTCCGCCACCATTAGCCCCATTTTCTTTTTTTGCGTTTGCCATTTTTTTTTAAATTTAATAGTTTTTAATAATTTATAAGTTTTAGTTGTAATAAACTTGAATAGGAGCAAATTTAATTTTTTAGTTGTA